>LUYY01000237.1 GCA_001603415.1 Bacteroidales bacterium Bact_07
GTTTAGTAGAGGGCTTTGAATCAGAGATTAACTCAAATTTAATTTTGGAAAGATATCTTTCAAATAATTATATAAAACTGGGCGAAAATAACCTGATAATTCTCTTCATGCCCAACTTTTAAAAAGCAGGATATTTTTTGGCAAAAATGATTTAAAAACCAGGTAGAAAAATTATTCGATATCCTGATAGTAATACTCACCTTTGCTCTTCTGTTCCCGGTCCAGGTATGAGTCCGGCTTGTTTATCCGTGGTCTGCCACTCATATCCCTTCTAAACGTCACCCCAAGCTGGGAGAGGAACATATTCATCCCGGTTCTCATATTAAACGGCCCTTTTGCCTCTCCACGGACTCCGGGATCTCCGTCAAAGACCAGCAGTCGTTCACTGATGATATCAATCACATAAATATCATGATCGATCACAAGGATTGCTGCCTCCTTTCCTTCGACCTGGTTTCTGAATATTTTGGTCAGTCTGACCCGCTGTTCTACGTCAAGGTGGGCACTCGGCTCATCAAGCACGTACAAGTCAGCGGGCTGGGAAAGACAGGCAGCTATTGCGACACGTTGCAGTTCTCCCCCGGAGAGAGTATTGACCGGAAGCTGGAGAATCGGCCCCAGAGTCAGACCTTCAACAATATCGTGCTGGTACTGGGCAGAATCGAAGGTACGTGCAATCTGCCTGAGGAAGAACTCGACGGTATCTGATGAGTCTCCTTTCAGGTACTGCGGTTTATAGGATATCCTGACTGATGTTTCCATCGAGCCTGAATCAGGTTTTTCAACACCGGCCA
>LUYY01000238.1 GCA_001603415.1 Bacteroidales bacterium Bact_07
AATCAATGCAAAGAGCAGCAGTAGTATCGAAAAGCAGGATAAAAGCTAAAGGACAAAGGATAAAGGATAAAGGATAAAGGACTTGCCTAGGGAAAAGGGATTTTAGATTCAAGATTCAAGATTATTCAAGAGCGTCTCCTGTGATGTGGGATTACTGTGTTTTCTGACTCCTAAATTCCAAAGGCTATGCCTATTGATTAGGAGAAGGTTTCTACCGTGTTTTCAATCTTAATGCCGTTGATGTACTTATCAATAACAAGGAGTAGTTCATAGGCGTCGATGGGTTTTGGAACATACGCAATGCAGCCTGCCGAGATGCAATTTTCGCGGTCGCCGCTCATTACGCAGGCTGTTTGGGCAATAATAGGAATTTTGGGATTATGTTCGTGAATGATAGTGGCCGCTTGAATACCGTTCATGCCTTCTAATTTAATATCCATTAGAATTACATCGATAGGATAATTATTTTTGACAATCTCAACCGCTTGTTGTCCATTGGTAGCAAAAATTAGCTTAGCGCCAGTGCGGTTCAAAAGGGCTTGAAGAAGAATTGCGCTTGGCTTGTCGTCTTCTACTATTAATATTTGCTTCCCTTTCCAGTTGAATTGTTCTAATGTGCCCATTTTATTGCTTTTGAAAAAGTACGGGCAATTTAAACTTTTGAATAATTATAAGGAATACTTAGAGATAGTTAATGTATGAAACGGTTGTTTTGGTTTACGAAGTTGGCTATTTCGGGTACGAAAGTATATCTTTTGGTAATTTGCTATCGGTTTTCCAATAACTTGAGCTGTTGAGGCGATCCAGTGATTTTGAAAACCATATCGTTTTTTTGAACAATACAAATCTTATTGCGACGATCGATTTTAGTGATGTACTTCAGGTTGATAATGGCCGAGCGACTAACACGGAAAAAGGGATACTGCATTAGTTGTTGTTCAACCTCTTTCAATGAAACCGATACCACCTCATCCTTTCGCGAATGAAAGTGAAGAACAGTGTAACTACCGCTTGCCTCGCACCAGATGATATCGTCAGGGTCAACAAATAGAACCCCGTTTCGCATGTTAAACTTCAGTTTGGGGAACTCGTCAAGATGTTCGAAAAGAAGCTCGGCTTTGGATTTATCTACTTTAATTCCACTTCGACGTTTCTCACGGTATCGGTCTAAAGTGTCGTTAATATCATCGATATCAATTGGTTTAAGCAGGTAATCGAAAGCGGCATGCTTTATGGCTTTAATGGCAAACTGGTTATAGGCAGTAACAAAGACAATGGTAGGGTTAAAGGATGTATTCCTAAGCATTTGGAGAAGGTCGAACCCTGAACCGCCAGGCATTTCAATATCCATGAAAATAATATCGGGATTGTGGAGTTTAATTGATTCAAATGCTTGGGTAATGTTATCGCACTTGTCCAATACCTGAACGTCCTTGCTTGCTTTAAGCAGGAAATCAATCATATCCCTTGAGTTGGGCTCGTCGTCAACAATGATTGCCTTTATTGTATTAGCCATTTCTCATTATTTATCATCGGTAGTTAGAGTATTTTTGTAAATTTCACTGCCTTTATCAAAGATATAAAACTTTTTTGGAATTCATGCAAGGGAAAATGCAGATTTTTATGGATTAGTTGATAGTTTGAGAATGTCCCGTCCTCTCATGTCACGCTGAGCTCCGCCGAAGCATCACTTTTTACCTTCAACCCTATTCTCATGAGATTCCTCGACAAGCTCGGATCTTGCCCCTTCCTTAGCTTTTCACTAAATTCTAAGCTCTACTAAATTTCCATTTTAAATTGTCACATCCGACTAAATTGATTAGTTTTGCGGCAGTAAATCAAGCTAAAACAAAAAGGTATGAAATTTTTTATTGACACAGCAAACCTTGACCAAATCCGTGAGGCAAATGATCTTGGTGTTCTCGATGGCGTTACTACCAACCCTTCGTTGATGGCAAAGGAGAATATTCGTGGTGCGGAAAACATCAAAAAGCATTACGTTGACATTTGCAACATTGTAAAGGGCGACGTTAGCGCAGAGGTTATTGCCACCGATTACGAGGGCATGATACGTGAGGGTAAGGAGTTGGCTGCCTTGCATCCGCAAATAGTAGTAAAGGTTCCGTGTACCAAGGATGGAATAAAGGCCATCAAGTATTTCACCGATAACGGAATACGCACAAACTGTACCCTTGTGTTTTCAGTTGGACAAGCCTTGCTTGCAGCCAAAGCAGGAGCAACATATGTTTCACCATTTATTGGCAGACTCGATGATGTATCGACCGATGGGGTTGAGCTAATCCGTAAAATTGTTGATGTTTACAACTACTACGAGTTTAGCACTCAGGTTTTAGCCGCGTCAATACGCCATACCATGCACATTATCCAGTGCCTTGAGGCTGGTGCCGATGTTGCTACCTGTCCGCTAAGTGCAATCCTCGGATTGCTTAATCACCCCCTTACCGACATTGGGTTACAAAAATTTTTAGATGATTATAGAAAGGTGAATGGCTAATGCCTGAATGCCTCTACATAACAATGCATCCCCAGAACCCCAACCCTCGCGATTTAGATCGGGTGGTTGCGGTTCTGCAAAGGGGTGGCGTTATAATTTACCCCACCGATACGGTTTACGGTATAGGTTGTGATATTACAAATGTAAAGGCGGTTGAACGTGTCATTAAACTCAAAGGGTTAAAACCAAAGGATGCCCATTTCTCATTTATTTGCAAAGATCTAAGCAATATTGCCGACTTTGCCAAGGTGAGCAATCCTATATTTAAGCTGATGAAAAAAAATCTACCTGGGCCATTTACCTTCATTCTCCCAGGTTTGCATAGAGTTCCCGATTATTTTTTAAGTAAGCGCAAAACGGTTGGTATAAGAATTCCCAACCACCAAATTCCATTGGAGCTTGTTGAAAGGTTGGGCAATCCAATTCTAACAACATCATTAAAGGATAGCGATGAGGTTATAGAGTACACAACCGATCCGGAACTCATTTACGAAAACTACAAGCACCTTGTTGATGTTGTTATTGATGGTGGTATTGGCGGAAACATACCTTCAACCATTGTCGATTGTTCCGGTGATGAGCCGGTAATTATCCGTGAAGGTCTTGGCGAACTGGTGCTATAAACTACCATGCAACAGGTAACACTTGCAATTTTAGCCGGAGGCAAATCGAGTCGTTTAGGGGGTATCGATAAGGCTCTAATTGCCGTCGATGGAGTTCCTTTGATAAATCGAATTTATAATACCTTTAAAAATGATGTTTCGGAGGTAATTGTTATCTCAAACGGCAACAATGGTTATGCGATTGAAGCCAACGTTTTTCCTGATATAATCAAGAACTGTGGACCTTTAGGCGGAATCCATAGCGCTTTAACCCATGCATGCAATCCCTTAGTTTTTGTGGTTTCTGTTGATATGCCCTTTGCTAACCACGATGTGTACAATCAACTGTTAAATTTATATTTTCGGGCTAATGCCGAGGTAGTAGTTCCAAGACATGGTAATCTGCTTGAACCGCTTTTCGGATTGTATAGCAAGGCGCTTGAGTCAAAAGTGACAAGCATACTCTCCGATATGCAAGGGCATCCCATTACTGACCTTTTGAATGCGGCCAATACTCATTACCTTCAACTACCCGACGATTTTCAAACGCGGATGTGGTTTTATAACATCAATACCCCCGATGATTTAAAGGCATTGGAGTTATAAATTGTAACCTGCAACCATGCTTTGGTATTCAACCGTTTGCGTTAAATTTTGTTGAATATTGATATTTTGCATTAACACTTTGTTCATTTTTCAGTAACTTTGTTTGGCTAAAATTAATGCTCACAATTCATAATAACTAACTTCAATAAACTATGACAAAAATTAAAGTTGCAATCAACGGATTTGGACGAATTGGACGCAACGTTTTTAAGATTGCGCTTGAACGTCCCGAACTTGAAGTAGTAGGTATCAACGATTTGACCGATACTAAAACTCTTGCTCACCTATTAAAGTACGATTCAACTCAGGGTCGCTATGAGGGTAAGGTTGAATACGATGCCGAAAATCTGATTGTTAATGGAAAGAAGTACAGAGTAACCGCTGAGAGGTCGCCACTTAATATTAAGTGGAGCGAAACCCCCGATGTGGTTATTGAATCAACCGGTATATTCACCAAGCGTGAAAGCGAAAAGGGCGGTTATGGCGATCACATTAAGAATGGCGCAAAAAAGGTTATTCTTTGCGTACCCGCAAAGGATGAAATTGACCGCATGATTGTTCTTGGAGTTAACGATAACGACTTGAAACCAACCGACCAGTGCGTATCCAATGCCAGCTGTACTACCAACTGCTTAGCTCCCGTTGTAAAAGTATTAAATGATGCTTTTGGCGTTGAGCGTGGCTTTATGAACACTATTCACTCCTACACCAACGACCAACGTATTCTTGATGCTCCACACAGCGATTTGCGCCGTGCTCGCTCAGCCGCTGTTTCACAAATTCCTACCACAACCGGAGCCGCAAAGGCTGTTGGTAAGGTTATTCCTGAACTGAAAGGCAAACTTGATGGTATTGCTGTTCGCGTTCCAACCCCAACTGGTTCACTTGTTGACTTTGTAGCCATTTTGAAAAAGGAAGTTACCAAGGAAGAGGTTAATGCTGCAATCAAGAAGGCTGCCGAAGGCCCAATGAAAGGTATCCTTGAATACACCGAAGATCCAATTGTTTCGGTTGACGTTATCCACAATCCTCACTCATCCATTTTTGATGCTCAAAGCACCATGGTTAATGGCAACATGGTTAAGATACTTTCGTGGTACGATAACGAGTGGGGTTACTCAAACCGCGTGGTTGATTTGATTCACAAGTTATTCTAATACTACTCATGTTAATAGAAGAAGGCTGCTGTAATGGCAGCCTTTTTTTTGTTTGTAGCTAGAGAATGATTCAGGATTCAGAAATCAAGAGCCCTGTATTAACTCCATATAACTTCTTCGTATTCTGCCTTCAACCATTTAACGGCTAACTTTTAACGTCTCACGAATTCCTTTTAACCATTCACTCCATTACTAATAACCATATATTCAAACACATACCTATTCATACCTTAGGGCTTCAATGGGGTCGAGCTTGGAGGCCTTTACGGCA
Organism: Bacteroidales bacterium Bact_07; assembly: GCA_001603415.1. GTDB lineage: Bacteria > Bacteroidota > Bacteroidia > Bacteroidales > Tenuifilaceae > Tenuifilum. Next base: position 5,152 of record LUYY01000238.1, read on the forward strand.
GGGAAATAACCCGAGGCCAAGCCAACCAAAAATGAAATTACCAAACCGCCAAGTATCCATCCCCAAGGAATTATGAAAGGGCTACCGGTAAGGACTGAGACAAGATTCCCTATAAGGATGCCAAGTATTACCCCCAGTAAACCACCAAGTTGGCAAATGAGAATGGCTTCGAACAGGAACTGTTGCTTAATTTCCGACGATTTTGCACCAATAGCTTTACGGGTACCTATTTCGCGTGTGCGTTCAGCCACCGCTACAAGCATAATATTCATTAGCCCAACCGCAGCACCAATAAGAGTAATTATTCCAATAACGGTTGCTGCTATGGAAACAAACTTCAGGTTTTCGATGAGGAGTTTGGCAAGGTTATCGCTTTTTTCAATGTTAAAATCGCTCTCGTCGGTGGCGGAGAGATTTCGTACTATACGGAATACGCCTTCGGCCTCGCTCACAGCGGCTTCAAGCAATTTAGGGTCATAGGGCTGTATGCTGATGGAATAGTTCATGTTTGGACGCGAAAAGAATGCTGCCACATTGGTGTATGGCAGGTAAACCGAACGGTTTGGACCACCCCCAAACCCCGAACCCTTATTTTTGAGCACACCAATCACCCTATACTTTCCGCTCCCTACATTTATAAACTTATCAATTGGGTTTTCGTTCTTCATAAACAGCTTGCTAGCCACTTCTTGGCCAATAATAGCCACGTGTCGGCTATCCTGTATGTCGATTGATGAGAAATTACGGCCTCGCTCTATTTCAACACCCGATACTTTCATAAACTCCTCATCAACGCCTCGAACTGAAATGTTGGGATTAGTTTTTTTGGACATGTACTTAATGGTGCTTGCTCCTGAAGCGTATACCGAGATTGAAACATCAGCAGGGAACCGGTAATCCTCCTTGAACTGACGTGCTTGTTGTAAGGAGATGTATGAATAGTTTTTCTTCCGATATCTATTTCCAGCAATATTAACATTTAACCCGCGGCTTTGAATGGTGAAGGTATTAGCGCCCATGCTCGTAAACGAACTGGTAAGGCTTCCTTCAATTGATTCGATTGCGGTTAGGATACCAACCAAAGCCATTATGCCTAATGAGATAATCAGAATGGTAAGAATGGATCTAAGTTTAGTTGCAAGTATTGAGTTTATTGAAATTCGAAAAATTTCGCCGTACAGGGTTAAGATTCGTTTCATGC
>LUYY01000239.1 GCA_001603415.1 Bacteroidales bacterium Bact_07
CTGTTTTATGAACCTAAGCATACTAATTGTTCCTATTATTGCTTGTTTATTTCAAAAGAGCTATATTCACACCTTAATAATTTGATTGGTTTACTTTCAAAAAAATTGAATAGCACATGAAAGTGAAAGTTCACATCAGGATTAAACTGATAATTGCAGTACTGGCGGTTACAGCAATAGTTTTTTGGACAAGTGTTGCTTTTTTGAGCAAGAGAGTCGATAGGTTTGCACGAACCAACATCTATGAATACATCGACGCCACCTCAAAGGCTTATACCAATCAGATCAAGGGCGAGTTTGATAAACAATTTGCCCTTGCCAGATCCATGACCTATAATTTTTACGATATTGACCAAAGGAATTCCGAGGATATAAAATTAAATACAATCAGGCTTCTAAAAAACACCGCTGAGAGTAATCCCGATTTTCTTTCTGTTTGGACAAGTTGGGAATTGTGGGTGCTTGACAAAAAATGGGACAAGCCATTTGGCAGGGAAAGGTACACCTATTTGAAGGAGAACAATGAGCTAAAACAGATAGTAGAGAGGTTAAATGAGACAGGCGATAATACTAGTAGTCTTTACTTTAAGCTTAAAACGGAAAAAAGGGAATCGTTGGTTGATCCTTACTGGTACACATACACCGGCAGTCAAAAAAAGGTTTTAGAAACCAGTGTCTGTGTTCCATTAGTGGTAAACAACAAATTTGCTGCGCTTTTTGGTTTTGATATTGAACTATCCGTTTACCAGGAAATGATTCGTAAGCTAAAGCCGTATGAAGGAAGTTTTGCAATACTAATTTCCAATAATGGTACTGTTGTTGCCCACCCCGACTCCACTCTGCTTGGTGCTTTGGCTGATACTATTTTGGTGAACGGGAAGCAAATCCTTGAAGCTATCGCATCAAACGGTAAATACTCTGAAATTATTCAGATTGGTAAAGATAAGTACTATTTGACTTTCAACTCATTTTCGGCAGGTAAAGCCAGCGAAAAATGGAGTTTAGGGATATTTGTTCCGGAGAATATTATCAACCAACAGATTGCTTCTATTACAGGACAGGTGAGAGTTGTAATGATAATCGGACTAATTGTTCTAGCTATAGTCATTTGGATTATTGCCTTCAGCATAACTAGTCCATTGGTAAAAGCAACAAGAATACTTGGAGAACTCTCGCTTGGTAAGATTGACCCTGCCAAAAAGATTGACATAAAGACAGGCGATGAAATCGAAGATATTGCATCATCGATAAACATACTTATCGATAGTTTATACAAAACATCGCAATTTGCCAAGGAAATAGGTAAGGGTAACCTACAGGCCAAGTACTCAAAGCTATCGGACGAGGACGTTTTAGGTGACGCCTTGCTGGAAATGCGTAAAAGCTTAGAGTATGCCAAAAAGATTGACGAAGAAAGGAAATTGGAGGAGGCCAAAAACAAATGGTACAATGAGGGTATGGCCAAGTTTGCCGAAATATTAAGGCATAACACTAGCAACCTTAGCGATTTTGCTTACGAAGCCATACGTAACCTAACCAAGTATGTAGATGCTACCATTGGTGCAGTTTTCCTAGTAAATAAAGATAATCCAAACGATATCTACCTTGAACTTATGGCAACATACGCCTATGAGCGCCGAAAGTATGAAGAGAAGATTATTCGAATGGGCGAAGGACTTGTAGGACGTTGTGCCCAGGAAGCCGAAACCATATACATGACCGAAATACCAAAAGGGTATATAAAAATTGCATCGGGACTTGGTGAAGATGAACCAACCGTTCTACTTCTAGTACCCATGAAGATTAATGATGAGGTACATGGTGTAATTGAAATTGCCTCATTTGAGCCTATTGAGGATTACAAAATTAAATTTATAGAGAAGATTGGTGAAAGTTTTGCTGCAACCATCTCGAGCGTTAAGATAAATATTCGAACCGCAAAACTCCTAGAGGAATCACGAATTAAGTCGGAAGAACTTGCCTCGCAAGAGGAAGAGATGCGCCAAAACATGGAGGAGTTGCAGGCAACTCAAGAGGAATCGGCCCGTAAATCGGCCGAAATGGAAAGTTTAATCAATGCCTTGCACTCGTCGAGCTATGTTATAGAGTACGATTTGAATGGGAACATCATTAGCGTAAATGAGGCATACCTTAACCTAACCGGTCAAACCGAAAAGGACATTGTGGGAACTCACCATGCCGATAATTTGGAAATGACCTCGGAGCAAAAGAATGCCTACCAAAGGTTCTGGCAAGATTTACGAAATGGAATGATTAAAAAGGAAACCTCTAAGGTCAAGATTGGAGGTAAAACCTACACCTTTATTGAAACCTATTCACCAATCCTTGATGAAAATCGGAGGGTTGTAAAGATTCTGAAAATAGCCCACAATATTACCGATTTCATTGACGAAAGTTCTGAGGGTAAAACTAAAAAGAAATAGTAAAGGCCGGGTAATCCCGGCCTTTTATGTTTAGCTGATAATGCAGTTTAGCGGAAATTAATTCCAACGCCGGCATTGAAAATCCCATAGTCTCCTATGGAGTAATCAAAATGGAAAGCAAGGATGGCAAGCTTGAGCCGTAACCCAAGGTTTGTTGTAAAGCCATTGTTGGAAAAATCGAATGCAACTGGGTCGGTAACAGATCCAACCCCTTGAACGTTATAATTTCCCTTAATTGCAACATCGGTGGTTGAATGGTTATAGCCTAAACCGCCATAAACGGTAAGAACCGGAATAGATTTTGATACCAGCAGGCGTGCAGTGTAACCCGATGATTTGAAATTCAACTTCTGCTTTTGTGCCTTATTGATATCGAACGAGGAGGTAAACTGGGTATAACCAAATAGGAACGACATGCTGAAAGGCAAACGTTTTACAACGGGAATAAACTCTTTAAACTCATTTTTTATTCCAACACCCCACATGCCGAAGTTTCCGACACTGGAAATGTTAACGGTAGGTAAATATCGACCTATAATTTCGGTGTGGAAAGGCAAACCCTTTGCAACCTGAATCATAGGTGCAGGAACAAATTTTAAATTAGCACCGTCGGGCATATTTAATTCCACTGAACTTGTTGTCTTATCGTTCAGCACAGTATTTGAATTACCTCCAGTGACACTAGGAGCCATTGCGTTGGAACCTGTTTTAAGTTTCCAGTACTCCAAATTCAACTTGGACACATCAAAAGTTTTATCGGAACTTGGTGGAATAGTGATGGGTACAGTAAAAGTAATATCGAAACCTAAAATACCATGAGGGTTTGCGGTGTTGTACCAACCCGAGTTCAAACTTGTACCCAAACTCTTACCAAAAGGTTCCAGGTAAGCCTGACTTAGTTTTTTGGCATCGTTAAGATTACCTTTTAAAAAAGCAGCAACGTCTTCCTGTGCGTAAACAGTTCCTGCTATAAACATGA
>LUYY01000240.1 GCA_001603415.1 Bacteroidales bacterium Bact_07
TCCCACATCGCCGCGCGAAACCAACGTTTATAAGCTTTACCTTAAAACGCCAGGGCTGGTAAGTGGCGATACTGTTTTCCTTTACCATTTTGTTACCCATCTCAAAGCCGGAAGTTACGATTCCGATGCCCAGCAACGTGCTGCGGCTGCAAGTAGTATTATGAATTACATTGCATCAAAGAATATTAAGGGGAACATCATTCTTTCGGGCGATATGAATTTATATAGCGCCTCAGAGGGGGCATTTGTTGCTTTTATCACTCCAACCGGCTCGAGCAGTTTCCGTTTTTACGACCCTCTTAATGCAATAGGCTACTGGCATTCTGAATATAGTTACCGGTTTGTCCATACCCAATCTACACGAACAGTTGCAAATGAGGGCTGTTTCTCTACCGGTGGTTTAGACGACAGGTTCGATTTTATTCTTGCCTCCAGCGACATTCTTAGTGGTAGCAAGGGAATCAAATTTTATAGCTATAAAACCTTGGGTCAGGATGGGAACCGCTTTAACGGTTCAATTACTTCGCCCACCAATACAAGCATTCCGTCCGAGGTGGCCAATGCCCTTTACAATATGTCCGACCATCTTCCCGTAATCATGAAGGTTACATACAACTCAGGTTCCACTTCGGTTAAAACCGAGAGAAACCCAATCAATATTCTTTTTAACAATCCCGTTAGCAATTCACTCGACATTCAAATTTTAGAAAACGCAGCCATAGTTTCAGTAAGCATTTTCAATATTCTTGGGAATTACATTTTATCGGTAAACCCCCAGACCCTTGAGCAGAAAGTTAATATCGATCTTTCCGGCATTCCATCAGGCATATTGCTGGTTGAAGTCAAACTTAACGACGGGCGTCAAAAGACTCTAAAAATTATTAAGAATTAAAAATATTGACAATGAGAAAAATAATATATTTTACTTCATTTACTACATTAATAACAATATTTTCAACAATCAATTTAAATGCACAATACTATTATACAGGTGTAGAATCATATAAAACAAACTGGAAAAAGAAAGAGTATAGAAATTTCAGGTTGATTTTTCCCTCCGAGGCCGATAGCTTAGCTAACCTTTACCTTTGGTCGTTAGTAAAGTCCGATAGTTTAAACGACATTGATTATCGCCTTGGTCAAAAACGAATAGATGTTGTGCTTCACCCAAACACAGTTCTATCCAACGGATTTGTTGCCTGGGCTCCAAGGCGAATGGAACTGGTTACCCAGCCCGACGAGGAAAGCGATGCGCTGCTTTGGCACAAAACGTTATCCATTCATGAGATGCGTCATGTTAAGCAGATGTATGCGCTGAACAGCGGGACAATTAAGGTGTTTTCATGGCTGTTTGGTCAGCAAGCGGTTGGACTTGCCACATCGTTTGTTCACCCTTGGGTTTTTGAAGGCGATGCGGTTTGGGCTGAAACAAACTATACTTTTGCCGGACGGGGGCGCTCGGCGCCATTCTTTAACCATTACTACACCCATTCGGTTACCAGACAAAAGAGCTATGGCTACGATAAATGGCTATTAGGATCATACAAGGATTACATTCCAAACCATTACCAGTTTGGCTATCAGCTGGTAAGTTACATAAACAGCCAATGGGGAACTCATGCCATTCCTTATACTTACCGATATGTAGGACGAAATCCGTTTACTTTTTTCCCAACCTACTTTGGCCTAAAAAAGGCCACCGGGTTATCGAGGAAGAATATTTTCCTTAAAACCTTTGCCCATAATGATTCCCTTTGGCGAGCCGATTTTAATAATCAAGGCTTTACCCAAAAAGTTTCAAACAGTAACGACGACTTTAGGAATTTGATTTACCCATTTCCGTTGAACGATTCCACTTCAATAGTCTATGTGTCGTCGCTATCCAATACACCATTTTTTGGTTTGGTGAACAAAAATGGTAAAATCAAAAAAATAGTTAGCACCGGTTTAATGATTGGTCCACCATCGTATAATGATAGCCTGATACTATGGGCGGAATTCAATCCACATCCCCGATGGGAATGGATGAGCAACACTACCATCAAAACGTACAACTTCAAAACAAAAAAGCTTAAAAACATTGCAAGTGGCCGATACCATTCGCCAATTTTTGACAGTAATCGGATTTTTTGCATAGAATACAGCTCCAGCGGGGCATACTCCTTGGTTGGGCTAACCATGAGTGGCGAAAAAACCACTCTACTAATCTTTGATGGCGGATATGAGGTTCAGCAAATTTGCAAGGAAAATCAAACCAACATTATTTATGGCATAACAGTTAGCGAGAGCGGGAAAGAAATTTTTAAGATAGATTCTGCTTTCAATTTTAGTCTTGTTTATAACGCAGCTTATCGTGATATCCGAATGCTGGCATGTGCCGGTTCAAATCTGTTTTTTAGTTTTACCGATGGTTTCACTGAAAATATATATTATACAGATATACAAGAAAATATACTATACAAAATAACGGGAATTGCCCCGAATTCATCTTACCCACACTTCAAGGAAGGTGATTTAATTTTTTCATTTTACACCCCGAAAGGCTATAGGATTAATACTATACAAAATGTTTTAAGTAGCAGAAATAAAGTAGATAATGTATTACCATATAATAAAATAGTTGAAGTAATGCATCAAACCATACATGATTCAGCTCCACCTATTTTTGCCAAATCAACCGACTATAAAGGACTAAAAACTATGGTGAATATCCATAGCTGGTTTCCTTACTACATGAAACCTTTAACCGACCCTGCTGATATCCAAGACGAGAGCAGCGTTTATCCAGGATTAACATTACTCTCCCAGAACCTTACAGGAACAACACTATTTAATGCTGGTTATGGATATACTGGCGCAGCGCATCTGTTTTTTGCTTCGTTTACATACAGAGGCTTTTGGCCTATTTTCAATTTCAACATTGAGCAAACGAATGCCAATGCAAGCCTTTACCGTGTTACACAATTCTACCCTGAAAATCGTGATTACTTCAAGAAGGCTGAGCTAACAACAGTATTACCTATCACTTTACGTGGAGGTTTATATAGCTCATCGGTTCAGCTGTATAATAAATTTTCGTTTAGCAATACTTACCTCTACAATGAGAGTATTGATGCTTACCGTTCGGGTTTGTATTTGAACGAGTTGGGCTTTACCTATTACACGTTGAGGCGAATGGCTCATAGGGATTTGCAACCCAAGTATGGCATAATTTTCAATACTGGGCTTCTTACAACTCCTTGGGATTACTATAATCTGGGCAATTTGTGGTATGCCAAGGCAAAATTCTACCTACCGGGCTTACTGGAGAATCAAGGTGTTAGTTTAACAATAACAGCACAAAATCAAAAAATTAAATACATCTACTTAAACAATAAGATTGATTTTCCAACTGCTTATGTTTCTCATCCTTCGACCAAATTTTCTGGCATTTACCTCGATTACATTATGCCACTTTCATATCCCGATTTTTCGGTGGGTTCGTTGGTTTACATCAAACGCATTGCTATTAACCTGTTTGCCGATTTTGCCAAAAACAGCTATAAAACCAATCAGAATTATAGTATAATTACTTTGACCGATAATTTACAGTCGGTAGGCTTTGATGCTATTGTCGATTTACATTTTTTCAGGACTTGGTATCCCTTTAGGTTAAGGTTTACCCAGGCATTTATCGGAAATTATTATAATCCATACTCATATTTCAGCTTATCAATCAATTTAAATTCTACCTTTGCCGGGCAAAAATTATAGTTGATAGATCTTTGTATATAATTGTAGGATAATAAAATATACAAGATAAAAAATAGGCCATATAAGAGTTGGTTTTGGCTAAACCTTTGTATTAAATTTCCGTAACAGGTTCTATGGATACAAACGAATTAAAAAGGCAAATCAGAAAAGCCATAAAGGCTCTTAAACTTAACCTTACCCCAGAATTGGCAAGGCAAAAGTCGGCATTTGTTTTTGCAGAGATCGAGAGTATGGATACATTTCGGAAAGCCAGAACTGTGCTTGCATTTTGGTCGTTGCCCGATGAGATCAATACGCATGATTTTATTATTAAATGGTATTCACATAAACGTATGGTTCTTCCTGTTGTTGTTGGCGATGAGTTGGAATTAAGGTTATTTACTGGTCTTGAACAGATGGAGCGGAGTAGCGGTTTTGGAATAATGGAGCCCAAAACTGGGCAACTGGTAAAACCCGAAGAAATAGACTTTGCAATAATTCCCGGTGTAGCATTTGACCCTAAGGGCAACAGGCTTGGCCGAGGCAAAGGTTACTACGATAGAACAATGCCCCTGCTAAAAAATGCCGTGAAAGTTGGTGTTGCATACGAGTTCCAGTTAATTGACTCAATTCCTGTGTCGGAATACGATATTCCTGTTGATTTAGTTATCTGTAATTAAACGCTTTTGATGATGAAAGGTATTAGGAGGGCGATTACACTTGGGTTACTGCTTATAACCCTATCGGTTCAAATTTTAGCACAAATTCCCAATGGTTACTACGACAATGCCAATGGCAAAACCGGTGCAGAACTTAAAACGGCATTGTACAATATCATAAAAAACCATACGGTAATATCGTATGATGGTTTATGGACAGCCTTTCAGTACACTGATAAAAAAAGTAACGGAAAGGTTTGGGACATGTACTCCGATAAACCCGGGCAAACGCCTCCCTATGAATATACTTTTGTTAGCAATCAATGCGGTAACTATAACTCCGAAGGCGATTGTTACAACCGCGAACATTCATTTCCAAAAAGTTGGTTCAACGATGCAACTCCAATGTATTCCGACCTATTCCACTTATACCCTACCGATGGCTATGTTAATAGCAAAAGGAGCAATTACATTTACGGCGAGGTTTCATCGGTTTCGTGGACATCGCTGAACGGAAGCAAGCTCGGTACATCAACCGCATCGGGATCGAACTTAACTGTATTTGAACCTATTGATGAGTATAAGGGCGATTTTGCCCGAACCTACTTTTACATGGCTACCCGTTACGAAAACCTCATTGCCTCATGGGCAAGCTACAATACCGAAGCCAAAGCAATACTTGATGGAACCACTTACCCTGCCTATAAGCAATGGTATGTAACCTTACTGCTTAAGTGGCACCAGCAGGACCCGGTAAGCCAAAAGGAGATTGATAGAAATAATGTGATTTATACCAGTTACCAGCACAACCGTAATCCGTTTATCGATCATCCCGAATACGCTCAGCTGATATGGGGGAGTTCAACCCCAATTACATTTACAAGTTCCCCAGTTACCTCAGCAACAGTTGGAATAACCTACACATACAATGTTACAGCAACCGGAGGTAACGGAACTGCATTGACCATTTCCGCCACAGAAAAACCAACATGGTTAACGTTGACAAATACGGGTAATGGAACCGCAACACTGAGCGGTGCACCCGGACAGGTAAATGTTGGAACTAATCAGGTAACCCTAAAGGCGAGCGACGGGGTTAGTGAGGGATTGCAAACATTCACCATAACCGTAAGCCCAGCCGTAACACCAATTCAGTTTACTTCATCACCTATAACCTCTGCTATAGAAAATCAACTTTACGTTTATAGTATAACGGCAACCGGGGGGAATGGAACAGCTTTGACAATTTCTGCCTCAGAAAAGCCAACGTGGTTAACTCTAACCAACACTGGAAATGGAACCGCAACGCTAAGCGGTACACCCAATCATACCAATGTTGGAAGCAGTCAGGTAAACTTAGTAGCAAGCGACGGAAGCACGCAAGCCTCTCAAAACTTTACTATCAATGTAAGTTCTGCAGCAAATTTAAAACCTGCAATAACGAACGTTACCATAGCACCAACAGCGCCCGTTACACGTCAAACAATAACGGTATCGTCAAATATAACCGATAGTGACGGTTCGGTTGCCAAAGCGCTTTTAAGCTGGGGGTACTCAGCAGCTAACCTAAGCATTACTTACGAAATGCAATCAGAAGGAAATGTTTATAGCGCCCCAATTGTTTCGCAAGCAAACCCAACTACAATCTACTTTCAAATATCAGCAATTGATAATTTGCAGGATACATCATTTTATAACGGCTCTTTTACCGTTGAATTAAACCAATTACCAACCATTTCAAACCTATCCCAATCACCTGTAAATCCCACATCGGTTGATGTGGTAACAGTAAATGCAAGCGTAAGCGACCCCGAGGGTCGTTTAGGGAATGTGTTCCTTTTGTGGGGTATAGCTCAAAACACTTTGAATAATCAGTTGCAAATGGCTAATGCAAGTGGTGTTTTTAGTTCGGTTATTCCAGCAAATCCCTCGCAAACAAATGTTTACTATCGGGTTAAAGCATACGATGCTGAAGGGCAACAGACCCTTAGCGATATTAACACATACACTGTTGGCCCGGCTACCGAAATCCCAACCGAAATGGCAAAACAAATTTCGGTATTCCCAAATCCGTTTAATGCGTTTATTCAGATTGAAAATCCTGTTGACGAAAGTTACTCAGTAACCATAGGAAATCTAATTGGTCAGGTGGTTTACTCCAAAACGAATGTAATAGGTAATCTGCGGATCGACTGTGCTGAACTTCAAAATGGGATATATATCCTAACCATCAAAAGTGATGGCGGGAAAGTGATAAAAAAGATGATAAAACGTTAGGGTGATATTTTTAAGGATGCCTATTAGAGTATTGCAAAAACCATTTTTTGGGTATCCCATTTACATTCTCTAACTTCTATTTACTTTTAGTCAATTTTTGCGTATCTTGCTATAAATTGATAAATGTGAATAGGATTAAAACCATTGCAATAATATCATCATTAGTCATGCTTTTTAACCCAAGCATGGCTCAAACTAGCGCTATCGATAGTCTTAATAGATCCCTGCAAAGGAATAAATCCGATTTAGAGAGGTACCAAACCCTTTCGGAATTAGCAATAGCTTATTCTGACAGTAATTACGTAAAAAGCCTTGAGTTCTGGCAGAAAGCTCTAAGGGTTGCTGAAAATTCAGGAGAACGACATTTAGTTGCAAACGCCCTTCACCAAATTGGTTTCACCTACATGAAAATGGGAGAATTTAAACTCTCACTTGAGAACCTTGAAAATGCAGGGGAAATCTATCAGCATTTAGATAGCATAAAGCTTTATGCAGGTGTTCAGAACGATATAGGTCTAATTTACCGCAATTGGGGTAAATACGATAAGGCGCTAGAGTACTACCTTAATGCTCTAGACCTTTACAGGAAAATTAACGACATTGAGGGAGTTGGCATTGCCACTAACAGTATAGGACAAATATATTACTACCGTGAAAACTATCCAAAAGCCATTGAATTCTTCAAGGAATACCTCGATATTAATGAAGCCCAAGGAAATAAGCGTTCAGTGGCAGGAGCATCGAACAATATTGCCAGTGCATACATGGAGTTGGGCCGGTATGATGATGCCCTTGAATACTACCTAAAAGCATTACACATTTACGATTCGTTGGGGATATCAATTGGGGTTGCCATAATTCAGGATAATATTGGTTCGCTTTACTATAAGCAGAACCTCCTGGACAACGCTTTGCTATACCATCAAAATGCTCTTGACATATTTGAATCGCTTAAAAGCGTATCGCGAGTATGCTATACTCAAAAAAATTTAGGACAGGTTCTACTTGCCCAAGGCAAGGTTGAACGAGCCATCGAAATGTTTGAAGCATCGCGAAAAAAGGCTAAGGAAATAGGGTTAAAGGATGTAGAAAGCGAATGCAACAAATTGCTATCGGATTGCTATGTGAAGCTGAACAATTACCCAAAGGCTTATGGACATCTACTTGAACATATTGCAATTAAGGACTCCATTCTCAATTCGGAATCGATTCAAAAAATTGAAGAGCTACAGGCTCAGTATGAGAAAGAAAAAAAGGAGCAGGAGTTAAACAGTATTAATGCTAAGCTTAAAATCCAACGCTTAATCTTCATTTTGTCAACAAGTTTTATAGCTACTCTTACTCTTGTGCTAATTTTAGTGATTTTAGAAAACCGAAAGAGGAAGAATGCGCTGGAAAAGCTTGAGCAGTTAAAAAATCATATCTTTCAAAATATATCAAAGAACGCATGTAACCTTGAATTG
>LUYY01000241.1 GCA_001603415.1 Bacteroidales bacterium Bact_07
CAGATGTGTATAAGAGACAGATATAAAAGTGAAACCTGTACCCTTATTCCAGCCCTCCTTATTGTACTTGTAGGAAATGTTTAGGGCATGATTGAAAAGTTTCTCAGTAAATTTTCCTTTTGCCCTAATGCCATTTTCGATATTCTTTTTGAAATTTTTAGCCAGTGCCGGAACGCTAAGTAACAGATTGGGTTTAAGCTCTTTGATATTTACAGGAATATTCTTTAATGTATCCATGGGGGTTCTTCCAACCTGAACGGTGGCAATGCTTGCGCCCTTGGCCATGAAAGAGTATAGACCTGCCACATGGGCAAAGCAATGGTCAAGTGGGAGTATAAGTAAAGTTTTGTAATGAACAGGTATTTCCATCAGTGTTAGAGCCTGCTCAACATTGGCAGTGTAATTGCGATGCGACAGAATAATACCTTTAGGGTCGGCGGTTGTACCTGATGTGTAGCTAATATTTGCATAATCCGATGGTTTTATACTTTTTGCAACCTCTTCGACTTTCCCGGGATTACTCCTGAGATACTCATCACCAAGGGCGAAAACATCATCGATGAACAGATCATCTCCCACTAACTTTTCGGGTTTATCAAGGTAGATTACCCTTTTAACATTGGGCAACTGGGAACGCAACTTTTCAACCTTTGAAGCTTGCTGTCCCGAAACAAATATCATGGAGGTTTCGGAATGAACCAATCGGAATAGCAAGTCGTTACCATCTAACTTTACCGAGAGTGGTACATTTACAGCACCGGTATACAGAATGCCCAGTTCGCTAATTACCCAAAGCTTACGTCCTTCGCTTAGCAGTGCTATTTTATCGTCTTTTTTTACGCCAAGACTTAAAAGCCCTGCCGCTAAACGGTAAACCTCGGTTCGGGTTTGGGCATAGGTGGTAGGTTCGTACTTATCGGTTAATTTCTCCCAAATGTAGGGGTTGTTGGAAAACTTGCTTACGCTTTCCTCAAAGAGTTCGATTATTGTTTTCATCTGTTTAGTTTTTTTCCACCAATAGTGCCAGCAAAATTAAAAAAATATGTTTTGCAACATACATCAATAATAAAAAT
>LUYY01000030.1 GCA_001603415.1 Bacteroidales bacterium Bact_07
GCGATAAATTAATATATATTTCTTCGTTAATATTATTACCCACAAAATAAACACATTGTGAGTTTATCAAATCGTTACTTGGCTTACCGTTAGCAACACCCTTGATTATTGGTTTAATGTAAAACCCCTCATTATCTAACCCGCTCCAATTGTAATTAAAAAAGAATTCAACTGCTTTGATGTGATAAACATTATCTTTATTTAAATTTACTTTGGATACAATGGAAGCATTACCATAGCCTCTTATATGCATTACATTTCTACTTTTTTTATTACTTAGAACTTCCATTTTTTGTTTGGCATAAACCGTAACCTCCTGTATGGGTATTACAGAGTCAAAAAGAAAGCAATTTTCTTGCGCAAAAACGGAAGTGTTAAAAAGTAACAGTGCCCAAAAAACTTTAACTTTACATGTCATTTTAATACCTGTTTTTATTTATAAAATGACTGGAATAATATGAACATTATTCCAGTCGTAAAAATTACTGATTATTTAGGTGTGAGCAATCAATACTTTCAACAGTTACAACAGTATCATATCGGATCCAAAAAAAGTATTTTTTACAAATACTTTTAGTAACTTAGCAACTATCACCACCACCAGTGGTTACAGTTTCACACTCTGTTCCAATAAACTTTGCTTCCGATTTAGCAGGAATAAATAGTATTAATGAAGCCAATACAAATACAAATTTTAATATTCTCTTCATATGGTTTAATATTTAATAAACCCAAACAAATATACCCTTGGGTTTTGGGTAGTTTTTGATTAGTTCTAAGTCAAAACATCGACAATAATAATAGATTAATCTATTTTACATTATGTTATACAGCATGTTTTTAATTTTTCGACACTATTCGTCATGTTAACATAAATTATTATACGCATCCTAAGCCATTTCTTCATTATATGGTCAATCAGGATTGCATTTAGTGAGAATCATTGATACCTTAAAATGACTATTCTATAACTAAAAATATCAGAAGACTTACATAAACTCTTTAAAACAACAAATCAGTGTTAAGCATGTTTAACCCTACCGCAACCAATTTTTATGCTTAATAGCATTATTCGCTTAATTATCACCCCAAATTAACAGGGTGCTATTGTAGCATTTGTTAAATTTGCAAATCAAAAATCCTAAAAGTCTGATTATGGCAGAAAAAAGCAACGAGAAGCTTTTTACCGAATTTCCACCGGTTTCAACAGCTGAGTGGGAAGCGGTAATCCGCGAGGATTTGAAAGGAGCCGACTACGATAAAAAGTTGGTATGGAAAACGCTCGAGGGGTTCAGCGTTAGGCCATACTACCGCTCCGAGGATCTTGCAAACCTTGAAACAGTTCATGTTAAACCGGGCGATTTCCCGTTTGTAAGGGGTAACCACCAAAAAGGTAATCCTTGGCTCATCCGTCAGGATTTTGAGGTGTGCCTCGACAAACCCACCGAAGCCAATCGAAAAGCACTCGACATGCTGAGCCGTGGTGTGGAATCGTTAGGCTTTAGCCTTTGTAGCGACTGTGAACCCTCATACGATTCCATTAGCCGCTTGCTCAAGGATATCGACCTATCGAAGGTAGAGGTAAACTTTACCGGTGGTTCGGCAACAGCAAAGGCGCTACCGTTTATTATCAAGTATTTTGAGCAATCGGGCGTTAAGCCAGCCGATATTAAAGGTTCTATCGATTACAGCCCGCTTACCACATTTGCTCTTAAAGGGAAATT
>LUYY01000242.1 GCA_001603415.1 Bacteroidales bacterium Bact_07
AAAACCAAAAAGGATATTGAGTAGTTATGGATCAAAATATGCCCATTAAGGTAAAAGTTCTATCGGTTAACATTTCCGAGAAAAAAGGAACTACAAAGCATGCCGTTGAGAGCATTCAGCTTAACTCACTTGGAGTAAAAGGTGATGCCCATGCCGGTGCGTGGCACCGACAGGTGAGTATGCTAGGTGTTGAAAGCATTGAGAAATTTACCAAGGCAAGTGGCTTGCCGGTTAAATATGGCGATTTTGCCGAAAATATCACCACTCAAGGACTTGAACTCTATAAAACCAAGCCAGGTGATCGATTCGTAGGTTCAGGGGTGGAACTTGAGGTGACACAGATAGGTAAATCGTGCCATGGCGATGGCTGCGCCATTTACCGGCAGGTTGGTAATTGCGTAATGCCCAAGGAGGGCATTTTTGTTCGGGTATTGAAAGGAGGTTCCTTAAAAGCAGGCGATGAGCTTGGCTTTTACCCAAAGGTTTACAGGGTAAAAGTAATTACTTTAAGCGATAGGGCAAGTAGGGGAGAGTATGAAGACCTCAGCGGTCCGGAGGTGGCTAAACTGATAGGCGAATTCTTTGATTCAATAGCATGGCAGTATGAGTTAGACTCAGAAATCATTCCCGATGATGCCGAACTACTAGAAAATAGGTTGATTGAAGCGCGAAATACCCAATACGATTTGTTACTAACAACGGGGGGTACAGGCATTGGCCCTCGTGATGTTACCCCCGATGTGGTAAAACGCCTGCTCGATAAGGAGATACCCGGAATAATGGAGCATATCCGTTTAAAGTACGGTGCCGAAAAACCTAATGCCCTACTTAGCAGAGGCGTTGCAGGATTGATGGGAGCAACCTTTGTTTACACCCTACCCGGTAGCGTTAAGGCTGTTAGGGAGTACATGACCGAAATAGCTAAGGTGCAAAAGCACCTGTTTTTGATGTTGATGGGGATTGATAGCCATTGATTTAAGGATAAAGGTTAAAGGATAAAGTATGACCCGTCCTGCTCTGCGAGGATAAAGATCCAGTCCCGCGAAGCGGGATTTAAAGTTCAGCGTTAAAGTTATAAATCATGCATTCTGGTTTCTAATACTGAATCATCGTGAATAAAAAAAAGGAGCCAGAGGCTCCTTTCCTTATTTTAGTAATTAGGCTTGTTTACTCAACGCCCAATACATCTTTGAAAGCTTTCTTGAAAGTATCCTTGGGTAATGCACCCATTGCCATTTGTGGCTGATCGTTTAACGGAATGAAAAGTAACGAGGGAATGCTGCGAATGCCAAAAACGGCTGCCAGTTCCTGCTCCTCTTCGGTATCTACCTTGTAAATGTTTATTTTGCCATCGTACTCCTTGGCAAGTTCTTCCAGGATAGGTGCAACCATCTTGCAAGGTCCACACCAGTCGGCGTAGAAATCAATTATTGCAGGCTTGTCGCCTTCAAACTTCCATTCGTTATTCTTTTCGTAGTTGAATACTTTCTGTTTAAAAGTTTCTGCTGTTAAGTGCTCAATCATAGTGTTACTAGTTTATTTATTGATAAATTAAATTATTTACATAATTCGATACAAAAGTAATACCAAAACAATTAATG
>LUYY01000243.1 GCA_001603415.1 Bacteroidales bacterium Bact_07
TTTTTTCTCTATTTAACGTCAATTTCTCCGGCCAGTACTTTTTTATAATCAGCGTAATTTTTCTTTAGTAGTTCCGGAGTGTTCAATTCATAGGGACACTTTAATTTGCAGGCTCCACAATTAAAGCAGTCTTCGATTTTTCGCATTTTCTCCTGGTTTGCGAGTGACAGCCAGTTGGCAGTCGGGGCTCGCCTGAGCATCAGGGACATTCGTGCGCAGGTATTAATCTCGATTCCCGCCGGACACGGCATGCAGTAGCCGCAACCCCGGCAGAAATCACCAGTCAGTGCCGTTTTTTCTTTTTGGATAAATCCTTGGAGTTCTTCCGTCAACTGCGGCGCATCTTCCATAAAAGACAGCCATTCATCCAATTCGGTTTCGCGCTGGATTCCCCAGATAGGAAGGACATTATCGAACTGGGACATGAACGCATAGGCAGCTTGGGCATTATTGATCAAGCCACCGGCCAGACCTTTCATCGCAATAAATCCCATGTTTTTTTCTTTGCATTTCTTGACCAAAGCCAGTTCTTTGTCAGAAGAAAGGTAGCTGAAAGGAAATTGCATCGTCTCATACAGTCCGGATTCGACACATTTCATAGCTACGCCGATCTTATGGCAGGTAACTCCGATGTGTCGTATTTTGCCCTGCCTTTTCGCTTCTAACATGCATTCATACATATTCGTTCCGTCATTTGGCGCGTAGCAGATATCCGTATTGTGGAATTGATAAATATCGATATAATCCGTCTTTAAATTACGCAAGGAAGTTTCGAGATGCTCCCAAAAATCTTTGGGCGTCTTTGCTGCGGTTTTAGTAGCGATAAAAATTTGGTCCCGGACTTTTTCAAAAGCCTGACCCAGTTTTTCTTCACTATCAGAGTAAGCTCTGGCTGTGTCAAAGAAGCGAATGCCTCCATCGTAAGCTTTGTGCAAAATTTTCATTGCGGTGTCCATATCGGACCTTTGCACCGGCAGTGCTCCAAATGCGTTTTGGCAAGTCGTAATTCCGGTGGTGCCTAATGTAACCTGTCTAGGTTTTACTCCCATATTTCCAGCCTCTCTTCTGCCATCGGGATGGCGCGTCTTTTATTTAATGAAGCAAAATAGCATAGGATAATTATTTACAAACAATTCTATGCTCCAGCGCAAAATCCTCTATTTTATGTTGTGCCAGCCTAAGCAAAAAATCCCCCAAACCGAAGTCTGGGGGACCAAAACTTGCTTTTAAATTTCCCGCAAATACGCAGCCTTGGCGAGGTATTTACAAACTATAGTCTCAGCAGCATTAGTAAGCCTTGAAGCGCATTTACTCAATCTGCCTCCTTTGAAACAATCCTGACAAATAGCTGTGCTATCTCCGGATCAAGGCGTTTTCCTGCCATTTCTCTGATTTTCTGCAAAGCAGCTTCATGGCTAAAGCGCAAATTGCCGTATATGTTAGTCATCTCGTCATATGCTTCTGCAACTGCTATGATTCGGGCCATAACCGGTATTTCTTTCTCTTTCAGGCCTTTCGGATAGCCCGTCCCATCCCAGTTTTCGTGATGACTATAAACAACTTCAGCTAAATCTAACGTATCATCAAACAAATTCAAAATGCGATAACCAACGACAGAATGCTGTTTTTTTATTTCCAGTTCAGCCTCAGTCAGATTACGGCCACGCAGAATGTTTTCATCGAGCACAATCTTACCTATATCATGAAGATAGGCCGCTTGTTCAACTCTCTTGATTTCTGTTTCGCCAAAACCTAAGGCTGCCCCGATTTTACCGCTCAGGCAGCTCACTTTGTCCGAATGCAGCTTTTCTTTTTTGTTTCTTCCGTGCAAGTTCTCCATGATATTGTCGATGATGTCTGCATTAATTTCCTTGCGGTTGAGAACCTTGTCTTTGTACATCTTGTTTTCTGCATTGGCCATGATTTCTTCAATCGATTGCTCACTATGCGTTTTCGTATCAAAGCCTAATGATATGCTGCACTTAATCGCTGCAACATTGTTATGCACTAGACTTTCCTTTATTTTGTCGATAACCCTGGTACTTTCTTCACCGTTAGTTTTTGGCAAAAGCATAATGAATTCGTCACCGCCTACGCGGCCAATAGTATCATTTTCTCTGCAAGATTCT
>LUYY01000244.1 GCA_001603415.1 Bacteroidales bacterium Bact_07
CATTGAATCATAACTATTTAAATTAAAGTAACTAACATTAACAAATTGTTAAACCCTCGCAAACGTTTGAAACAAGCTCTTTCAATGAAAGGCAATAATATCAACAATTTTCTGGGTAGCTCCAACGCCTGAATTTACAATTTTTTTTGCTTGGCTCGCCGAAGCTTGGTAGAAATTTTTATCGAAGAGCAATAAATTTAGTAAATCCGATAGCTCATCGGAAGTTTTAATAGAAAATCCTGCTTTGCAAGCTATTAAATCTTTGGCTTCTTGGAATTTTTGGTAATTGGGGCCAAATATTACGGGAATGCCGTATGCAGCTGCTTCCAATGTGTTGTGAATACCCACGCCAAATCCACCGCCAATATAGGCAACATAACCATACCTATAAATTGATGATAGGAGTCCAATGGTATCAACAACAAGGATTCCGGCCTGCTTAACATCATCGGTATTAGTATTAGTAAACCTAACAGCCCTAACTGGTGCTTTGCTTAATATATCATTTACATGCGACTCGGTTACCTCGTGCGGTACAATCACAACCTTTAGTTCCGGAAACTTATTGATTAACGGTAATAATACGTCTTCATCCTTTGGCCAGGTACTTCCGGCTACAAGCACCTTATGATTACCTACAAAACTCTCAACTATAGGAATGCTTTTGACATCGGCAGCAACCCGTACAACCCTATCGAATCGGGTGTCGCCCGTAACCACCACATTGCTAAAACCAATACTTGCAAGCAATTCCTTAGATTGTTGGTTCTGCACAAAGAAGTAAGTGAAGGCCTGTAAAAACTTGCGGTACCATGAACCGTAGGGCTTAAAGAATATCTGATCGGGCCGGAATATTGCCGATACCAGGTATGTGGGTATATTCTTTTTCTTTAGCTCATCGAGGTAGTGATACCAAAACTCATACTTAATAAAAATCGCCATGGCGGGGTTTACCATTTTAATGAACCTCCGTGCATTGGAATGGGTGTCGAGGGGTAAGTAAAAAATGTAATCGGCTCCTGAGTAATTCTTGCGCACCTCATACCCCGAAGGCGAAAAGAAGGTAAGAAGTATTTTGGCATTAGGCTTATTTTGCTTGATAGCCTCTATAACCGGCCGCCCCTGTTCAAATTCACCTAATGAGGAGCAGTGTACCCAAATTATCTCAGAGTTTGGCTCAACCTGACTTTTAAGACGTTCCCAAATCCCTTTCCTACCCCTATAAAATTGTTTTGCCTTGGTGTTAAATGCCGCTGCCAGAATAACCAGCACCCAGTAAACCCGTATTGAAAGGTTATACAAAAATACCATAGAGAAAGAATGTTAATGTTGAGTCAAATATACTAAAAGGGATTAAAGTAAAGCAAAAAAAAATGCCGGCAAAAGCCGGCATGCTATACTTAAAGTTCAACTCCTTCATCGGGATTAGCAGCTGTGTACTCCCTAACTATGCCTCGCTTAGAGTTTTTGATAAATGAGGTTACCATTTCGCGCTCGGGGGTCGACTCCATGTTCTCCTCAATGTAAGCAAGCGCCTGGCTAACATTCATACCCTTATTATAAATATTGCGGTATAACTCCTGTATGGTGCCAATTTGCTGGGCAGTAAACCCTCTACGGCGGAGCCCAACCAGGTTTATACCAGCAAAGGTTAACGGTTCGCGGGCAGCAATGATAAATGGAGGGATATCCTTGTTTACCTTTGATCCACCCTGAACCATAACATGGGCGCCTATACGCTCAAACTGATGCACAAGCACATGGGCGCTAAGGATTGCATGGTCGTCAATTTCTACCTCACCAGCAATTTGAGTTCCATTACCAATGATGATATGATCCTTGAGGATACAGTCGTGGGCAATGTGTGAGTAGGCCATTAAAAGGCAATGGTTGCCCACAACCGTTTTCCCTCTCGAAGCGGTTCCGCGGTTTACAGTTGCACACTCACGAATGGTAGTATTATCGCCAATTTCAGCGGTGGTTATTTCACCCTTAAACTTTAAATCTTGGGGTATGGCCGAAATAACCGCGCCTGGGAAAATACGGCAGTTCTTACCAATGCGTGCCCCATCCATAATTGTAACATTTGGGCCTATCCAAGTGCCATCGCCTATTACAACATCGCCTGCAATGTATGAGAATGGGCCTATGGTTACATCCTTGCCAATTTTAGCATCCGGATGAATAAATGTGTTGCTATGCTGTGTCATTATTCCTTAACTTTAGTTATTTGCGCCATAAGTATTCCTTCCATAACCAACTGATCGCCAACAAATGCTTGCCCGGTCATATTGGCAATTCCCCTGCGAATGGGTTCGTTGAGGAAGCATTTAAACAGAATGGTATCGCCGGGAACGACTTTTCGCTTAAAGCGAACCTGATCAATCTTTAAGAAATAAGTAAGGTAATTCTCTGGATCGGGAACGGTATTAAGAACAAGAATACCACCTGTTTGTGCCATTGCCTCAACCTGAAGTACACCCGGCATTACAGGCTCACCAGGGAAATGACCCACAAAAAAAGCCTCGTTCATGGTAACATTCTTCATGCCCACCACGGTAGTGCCATCCATGTATAGGATCTTATCGATAAGTAAGAATGGATGACGATGAGGGAGTATCTTCATAATCTGGTTCACATCCATTAAAGGGGGTTTGTTGGGGTCGTACTCGGGGGCAACGGGTTTTAAGCGCTCCTGCTTATAATGCTTCCTAAGGATTTTTGCAAACTCGGTATTAGCCTTGTGTCCGGGACGCATGGCAATAATTTTCCCTTTAATGCGAGCCCCAACAAGGGCAAAATCGCCAACCATGTCGAGTAGCTTGTGGCGAGCAGGTTCGTTATCGAAGTGTAAATCGAGATTATTCAAGATCCCCTCAGGCTTAACGGCAATGTGGGGTTTATTAAAGAGATCGGCAATTCGGTCGAGCTCCTCCTGGGGCACCTTGTGCTCCATAACAACTATGGCATTCTCCAAATCGCCACCTTTAATGAGATTGTGTTTTAAAAGCACCTCCAGTTCATGGAAGAACACAAAGGTGCGGCAAGGCGATATCTGTTCAGGGAACTCCTCAATTGAGTTCATCTTGGCGTACTGGTGCCCAAGCACCCTTGAGTTGTAATCGACCATTACGTCGATACTTAGCTTATCGTCGGGGTAAATTACAATTTCGATGTTGTTTTTTTCATCGGTGTAAACCATTTTCTCCTTTATGCAAAGGTAATTACGTTCAGCACCTTGCTCAATGGTTCCCACTTTTGCTATGGCCTCAACAAAATACTTTGAGCTGCCATCCATAATAGGCATTTCGGGTCCATTTACCTGCACCAAAGCGTTATCGATTCCCATGCCGTAAAGAGCAGCCATCATGTGCTCAATGGTGCTAACCTTGGCATTTTTAACAGCGATAGTTGTTCCCCTGGAGGTATCAATAACATTATCGGCAACCGCTTCAATCCTGGGCTGGCCTTCCATATCGGTACGTTGGAAAATAATGCCGGTGTTAACATCGGCCGGTAGAATTGAAACCTCAACCTCGGCTCCGGTGTGTAATCCCTTACCTGTCAAGGTAACCGCCTGTGCTATAGTTCTTTGTTTATCTGCCATTTTATTTAAAATTTCAGTTAAACGACAAAAAGGCGCAATGAGCGCCTTTGTATAAAGTTATTTATTAAGTTTTGATCGCAACTCTTCC
>LUYY01000245.1 GCA_001603415.1 Bacteroidales bacterium Bact_07
ACCTTTAATGGATCCATACAACTTTCTTTTTTAAAGTAGATTTCATCAATCTTCTTATCAAACAAATATACGGAAAATCAATGCAAAAGTAACATTAAAAATAATATAATTTTTGTGTTTTTAGACAGGCATTTTGTTTTTGTTGATAAAATTATCGTTTAAATCTTAGAAATACCCCTAAGGGTAGTTTACGTTTTTCCTTGTCGGTTACGAAAAGTTCCCCGAATTCGAAATGGTTAAGGCTAAAAATGCTTTTAATGAGGCTCTCGGCAATTAGAGGTGAGTAACCCATTGAGTAAAGGTTAAGGATGAGAAATGAGTTTTTGTCGGCTAATATTTTTTGGCAATTTTCGAGCAATGGGCATAGGTTTGTTTCAAGAATCCATTTTTCCCCTTCGGGGCCTCTGCCGTAAGCAGGGGGGTCAAGGATTATTCCATGGTAAGTTTTATTACGCCTTACCTCGCGGGCCACAAACTTTACCGCATCATCAACCATCCAGCGGATTCCATCAAGCTTGCTGAGTTCCATGTTCTCACGCGACCAGGAAATGGTTTGTTTTACCGAATCGACATGGGTAACATCGGCTCCGGCAGCTTTGGCTGCCAACGATGCACCACCGGTGTATGCAAAGAGGTTTAAAACCGAAGGTTTTTCGGACGATAGCTGCTGAACAGTATCGTATATAAAATTCCAGTTTGTGGCCTGCTCAGGGAAAACTCCAACATGCTTGAACGAAGTTAAACCCAAACGGAATTTGAGTTTCATTTGTTTATAGCTGTAACCTATAGTCCATTGCTCCTTGCAGCCGCTTTTCTTATTCCACTCACCCCATTCGTTATCGCTCTCGCGATTCCCTTTTTTCCTAACAAAGTATGCGTTGGCCATGCGTTCCCATTCATTTTGGGGCATGGCTTTTCGCCATATGGCTTGGGGCTCAGGACGAGCCAGAATTTGATTGCCAAAACGCTCGAGCTTTTCGCCATCGCCACTATCGATTAATTCGTAGTCGGGCCAATTGGTGGGAGTTTCAAGTTGAATCATCTAGATTATATTTTTTGAAAACATTTACTTGTTGGGCAGCATCACTTTCATAACACAGTTCTTACAATCAAAAACCAGCGGAAAGTTGTTTTGGTTATTTCTAAGGTAAAGTTGCCCAGTAGGCTTAGCACCCTGCTTACTTGGGCATAAACCAAGTTCATGTTTAATGCAGTAGCGGGTAACCATCAACTCAATATCTCCCTTAGGTTTTTTTACTTCAAATGCCGGTTCTATAAGCTGGGCACCATGTTTTTGCAAAAAATGGCTACTTAACTTGTTGGCAACATTGGCCTTATACGATAGGATGGTTTGGGGTACTTTGGCATCGTGGGCTGCGGGTTTTCTTTCAGGATGCTGGTGAAGTTCTATTCTTTTATTGTATAGTTGTGTTGTTAAATCCCTACGAGCCGAATTAATTACACTAACTGGGATAAAAGGAATTTTTGATGAACCGTCAATTTTTACCCTGTCAACCCTAAAAATGGTATCGCCTGTTTTTCGGAGTTGGTTCTCAAAAAGTTCTGCTGCATTGGGATTTTTGGCTTCATCAAACTGATTGGGGATTTCTATGGATGTGCTTATACCTTCAATGTCAATGATGCTTAGAGTGATTTTTTCACGCGTAATGTTTACATCGATATTGCAATCAATCCTACGTTCGGCGCTTTTACGTTTAAGGGTTTGCTCAAACTCAAAATCTTCGTTACGGTAGATTGTTGTTTCGATATTCAGATCGGTAGGCATTTGGTTGGGAAATATCTTATTACCTTCAGCCTTGTTTACAAGGAATCCTTTAAGCTGATTTTGTGAGTTAAAGAAGCAAAGACCATCGCCATTGTGTATGGTTTGATCTGTATTGATACAAATGTAATTCCTGTAAATGCGGTCAACCACACCAACTTTTTTCCCTAGGGATTTTGGGGTATTTACTGAAGCCTGGTTGGCTATACGCCCTTGTATGAAGTGAGTAGAAAAGCTACGGTTAAAGGTTTTTTCGGGGTCGGGTGTGAAGGAGTAGCTGCATTTTCCGCTCGATGCCCTTTTGTATTGGCTATTAAGACTTATGAATTGGTTGAGTAGGTTACTGTAGTGGGCAGTTATATTTTTTACATAGGCAACATCTTTAAGACGACCTTCAATCTTGAACGAGGTTATGCCTGCTCCAATCAAATTGGCAAGGTGGCTGCTTAGGTTAAGATCCTTGAGCGATAGAAGGTGTTTGTTTTCCACCAGAACGTTTCCCTTTTCATCGACAAGGTCGTAGGCTAAGCGGCAGGGTTGGGCGCATGCACCCCGATTGGCGCTGCGCCCCGATAGTGCATGGCTCAGGTAGCATTGCCCGCTGTAGGAAACGCATAGTGCTCCATGAATAAAAAATTCGAGTTCAGCTTTTGTCTTATGGCGAATATTTTTTATCTCATCAAGGGTTAACTCCCGGGGAAGAACTATCCTCGATACGCCTAAATTCTCCAGAAAGGAAATATGGTTAGGGTCGATATTATGCATTTGGGTGCTGGCGTGAATGGCGATGGGGGGAATGTCCATGTTAAGAATGGCAAAATCCTGAATAATTATTGCATCGGCACCGGCATTGTAAATTTCATGGATGAGTTCCTGCACCTCGTCAATTTCGTTATCGTAAATGATAGTGTTTACGGTAATGTAAACGCGGGCATGGTAGGCATGGGCAAAGCGGCAAAGCTCAGCAATGTCTTTAATTGGGTTGCCAGCTTTTTCGCGGGCTCCGAACTTTTGAGCAGCAATGTAAACCGCATCGGCGCCATGAGTAATGGCAGCAATGCCGGTTTCTAAATCCTTTGCGGGGGCAAGTAGTTCAAGTTCGGTCATTACCTATGCGAATTTGAATATGGATTCAAGGGTTTTGGCAACACCATCATCGGTATTTGCAGGGGCAACCATTTTAGCCTTGTCCTTTACTTCCGATGGAGCATTGTCCATTGCAACCCCAAAGTTAACCAATTGCAGCATCTCAATATCATTAAAGTTGTCGCCAAAAGCCATTGCCTGTTCAGGCTTTAATCCCAAGTGATTCAATAGAATAAGGCAGCCGGATGCTTTGTTTATATTTGCAGGGGTTATCTCGATGTAGGTATCTTTTGATCGGTATATATTGATTTTTCCGGTAAACTGGTTTACTAAATGGTTGTATAATCCATCGATTAGCATGCTTTCGCCCATAACCATTAACTTATGGATGTGTTGCTTATCCTTTTCTAGTTCACTTATTTTATACTCCAGATTCGAATGAATGGTTGCCTTAACCTTGGTATTATTTTCCTCGCGTAACCTCCACTCATCGTTTTTTGATGCATACCAAAGGTTGTATGTGTAGAGACTAAAATGTAAATCGAATTTTCGGCAGGTGCCAAAAACGGATGAAGCAACATTGTAGTCAATAGTTTTTGAGAAAAGGATGTTCTTGGCATCCATTTTCTCCTCAATCGATTTTAAAACTAGCGCACCGTTGTAGCAAATGGCAGGGTTGTCCACGGGCACTTCACGGTAAAGGTGGATCATGCCTGCCGGCATACGTGCCGATACCATAATGAATGGAATATTATGCTGGGTAAGCTTGCGGATTTGGAAGATTGTAGCCGATGAAAGTTCGCGATTCTTGTTGAGAAGGGTTCCGTCAACATCGGAAAAAACTATTCGGAATTTACTTGACATCTTGATTGGTTTGAGCATCAATAAAAAAGGGCTGCAAAGGCAGCCCTCAAAGATAGTAAAAAGTTGTGTTACTGGCATTTTAGCTGTTGAATCTGGTAATCGGCATTGGGCTTAAAGTTGCCAAAGGCTGC
>LUYY01000246.1:0-1211 GCA_001603415.1 Bacteroidales bacterium Bact_07
GCATCTCTTTACGGCCAAAGCGGTAAAAGGGGAGCTTTCGGTATATACAAGCATCTTCAAACTTTTTGCGTGTATTCTCCGAAGCATCACAAGCCACAATAACCAATAATGCTTTTCCGCTTTTTACATTCTTTTCACACTTCACCTCTCCCGATACCAGTTTACCGGCTTTATTTGCCAGACCAATAAACGAGTATGTCTTATCGGTCACAATTTCCCTCCATTTGCTTTGAAAGCGTTTCATATATATCATCGGGAACTTCCATTTTAAATTCCCTGTTAAGTGCTTTTGTCTTAAGCGCTTTCGCGAAACAGGATAAATCCTTGCATATATAAGCCCCACGTCCGTTCTTTCTGCCTGTATTATCAATAAAGATTTCATTCTCAGGGCTCTTTACAATACGCACCAGTTCTCTTTTCTGCTTCATTTCTCTGCATGCGACGCACCTTCGCATAGGAACTTTTTTAGGTTTCATTATGATGAACCACCTTAATTTTTATAATTTACAGGTACTTCGTTCAACATGTTATCAGTTATCCAAAAATAACTTGTTCTCGGAATTTTCAATTTCTGTATGAACATCCTCATCCTCATTATTTCCGGTTTCCGGGAATGATACACCAGTATCAGCTGCTTCATCTGCCATGCTGTTTTCTTCCGAAGGTGAATTCCCATTCTCAAGAAACAGATCATCAAATTGCAGCTCATTCTCCGGATTAAATGTTCTATCCTGTAAATCCGTGTTATAACTCAGCAGTTGTTGTTCAATGTGTGCTCTTAACTGGGATTCGCTCTTTATATCAATCTTCCAGCCTGTTAACTTGGCAGCAAGCCTTGCGTTCTGGCCTTCTTTGCCAATGGCAAGAGACAGCTGGAAATCAGGAACTATAACCCTGGCTACTTTGTTTGCTTCATCCGTATCAACACGAACAACCTTTGCGGGGCTGAGGCTGCTGGCGATGTATTCCTGCGCATCATTGCTCCACTTTATAACATCAAGCATTTCACCCCTGAGCTCATCAACAATGGCTCGAATTCTGCTTCCTTTCTGCCCGACACATGCACCAACAGGATCTACATTTTCATTTTTGGAAAATATAGCAATTTTTGTCCTGGAACCAGCCTCCCTGGCTATTGTTTTAATCTCTACAGTCCCATCGTGTATTTCAGGAACTTCAAGCTCGAGAAGCCTTTTAACGAGGCCCGGGTG
>LUYY01000246.1:1219-1860 GCA_001603415.1 Bacteroidales bacterium Bact_07
AAATAAAAATCTGCGGGCTTTTGCTTGTCTTCTTTACATTTATAACATATGCTTTTATTCTGTCATGAATATTATACTTTTCTCCCGGTGTTTGCTCACTTGGCGGCAATATTGCCTCAGCCCGCCCCAGATCAACAATGACATTCCTTCTGTCAAACCGGCTGATAACACCTGTAACAATGTCCTCTTCCTTATTTGAAAATTCTTCGAATATAATGCCGCGTTCCGCTTCTCTGATGCGTTGCATTACCACCTGTTTTGCTGTTTGAGCAGCAATCCTCCCGAATTTTCTTGGAGTTACTTCAACTTCTACAATATCACCAATTTCAAAATCCGGGCTAAATCTCCTGGCTTGTTCCAAAGAAAGCTCAACAGACGGGTCTTTAACTTCATCCACAATATTCTTAAGGGCAAATACCCGAACATCTCCTGTTAAGCGGTCAATATAAACCTCAACATTGTTTGCTGAACCGTAGTTCCGTTTATATGCTGTAATTAAAGCTGCTTCTATAGCATCTATAAGGACTTCTTTGCTTATTCCCTTATCTTTTTCTATTTGCTCCAATGCGTGAATTAATTCGGCACTCATTTTAAAGCCTCCCTATAATAAAATCATCCGATTTATTTTTGATATATCATCA
>LUYY01000247.1 GCA_001603415.1 Bacteroidales bacterium Bact_07
CTCCTAATTGCTTACCCCTCTCCTGTCAGGAGAGGGGAGGGGGTGAGGTCGTTTTTCACGAGCAACGAAGACCGTTTCCATTCCCATAGGGGCGTAATGATTGTAACTCCATGGCTACTCCTACTCTAAAGCGATGCACGCTATGCATATGCCTATGAGCAATACTGAAACGTTGCATCGCAACGGAAAGGCATTGCAAAGAGCAGTTTTCATGTTCTTTCTTGTCTTGATACAAGAAAGAACCAAAGAAAATCAAGGCTGAAAAGCCTGACCCGATGGGTACCCCGTGGGTGGAACTGCTACGCGATACTATTCGCCACGCCTGCGGCGTGACTCATATGGTATCGCTTACAAAGCCCACCGCAACGTTCCACCCCCGACCCATTCTCAGGTCTGGCTTTTATGCCACTGCCTGCTTCTTCCACTCCATTCCCTCTCAGGGATAAGGGCTTGGATGAAGCCGTTTCTAACGAACAACCTAGATGACCCCTCTAAATCTCCCCTGAGAGGGGAGACTTTAGCCCTGCAATAAGGTCTCCTAATTGCTTACCCCTCTCCTGTCAGGAGAGGGGAGGGGGTGAGGTCGTTTTTCACGAACAACAAACAACATTTCCAGTCCTGTAGGGGCTTAACATTTACAAATGTTTACGCGCGTCTTCAGACGCGTGCATTAATAGCCCTGTAAGGGCGAACCAAGTTAAACTTGGGATTATTCCCAGCGATGCTTTCGTTCCGGGTTGGCCATTCGAACAATTTTAGGGAAAAACTTGGCAAGCACTTCAACCAAGTCCGACTGGTAACCCATTACGGTCTCGATATCCTTATACGCCATGGGCACTTCATCGAGTCCACCCCCAATAAGTTCTACGCCCCATTTATCGAGTACAAACTTAAGGTCCGATTGGGTGAACGATTGCATGGCCTTGCTTCTCGACATACGTCGGCCTGCCCCATGCGATGCCGATGATAGCGATGCTGCATTACCCTTACCCTTCACAATAAACGCAGGATGAACCATTGACCCAGGGATAATGCCCAGTGAATTGGGGTGTGCTGGGGTAGCACCTTTGCGGTGTACTATGGCTTTTCGACCATCGGGAAGAATTTCAGCCCAAGCAAAGTTATGGTGATTTTCAATCATTTTAAGGGGATGCTCATTGAGTTCACGGGCTACCTTTGCGTGTATATCATGGTGATTTGCCGATGCGTAATCCCCAGCCAAATTCATGGCAAGCCAGTACTCCTGTCCCTCCTGACTGTTTAGGTCGAGCCAGGCTAAATGGCGGGCTTTGCCGGGTAGTTTCACTCTTTCCATGGCAAGTTTTGAGTAGTGAAGGGCTATTTCGCTGCCAAATCCCCTTGAGCCGGAGTGGGATAGTAAGGCCAGGTAATTTCCGGGTTCAAGTCCCAGTAAGGGATTTTTGGCGGTAATTCTTAGCTCGCCCCATTCCACAAAGTGGTTGCCACCCCCCGATGTGCCCAATTGGCTGTACGCCAAATCGCGAAACCGCTTTATTACCATTGTTGACGACCACTCTTTCCGATCGAAAAGTGATGTATCGAGGTGATTTTTATTCTTGCTTCCCACCCCAAAAATGGTTGTGCGGAAAAGGATCTGGCTTAGCATTTCGCTCTTAGTGCGGATGATATCGGGTTTTATGGGAAAAACCGACATACACATCCGGCAGGCAATATCAACTCCTACAGCATAGGGTATTACCACATTCCCAGTGGTGGCAAGCACTCCGCCAATTGGTAATCCGTAACCTTCGTGAGCATCTGCCATAAGTGCACCTGCCAGTGTAATGGGTAAACTCATGGCATTTTCCATCTGCTCAATGGCTCCGGGTTCAATGCCCTCGGCACCATATATGGTATAAGTTAATGGCTTGCGCAGCAAAACGACACCTTTTATATCGTTACCTACTGATTGGATGTTGGGTTGATAATTTTTAGTCTGAAGATACCCAACCAGCGATTTAAACCTATTGTCAGCATCTGTTTTTTCGGGCATTTCAAGAGTATTGATAATGTATTGCAACAATTCGTCCTTGGTAACCCGCTGGCTGCGAAGAATAATGTTAGCTTCACGGCAAATGGCAGCAATATCGAAATCCCCTTTCGATTTAAGAAAGTGCAGTTCCTTGGGTTTTATCTTGCTCTTGCCCATTTTAGTAGTTTTCAGTGTTCAGTGTGCAGTGTTCAGTGTTCAGAGGGAATTTACGGATAGAGAGGCTTTCCCGCACTAGCGGGAATATTGATTTAAAATTTCAGATTCAAAATTCAAAATTGATTCTAATTTCTCTTACCCATCACTTATTATCTGTCAACTAATCTTACGATCAACGAACAAAGAACAACTTCAGAGTTACAAAGTGTGAATCTATAAATTCTGCGTCATCTGCTTTCCATAAACAAAAGCTAAACACTAAATAGATAAAAATTTTACCATCAACCGCCAACTATCAACTATCAACTCCTCTTACCATGCCATTTCGAACTCAAGGGTTAAGTTTTTCTCCTTGATCATTTTCCTTAGGTTGATTAGCGCGTAGCGCATGCGCCCCAAAGCAGTGTTGATGCTTACATTGGTTATATCGGCGATCTCTTTAAAACTTAAGTCGCCGTAGAAACGAAGCATTACCACTTCGCGTTGATCATCGGGTAGAAAGTCGATGAGCGCCCTTACCTCAAAAAGCACGCGCTCGTAAACCATGCGTTGTTCAACGGTGGTTTCGGAAAAGCGCGGGGTGCTAAAAATATCCATGGGAAAATCGTTGTTCGATACCTCACGGTACTGTTTATTCTGCCTGAACTGGTCAATGACCAGATTATGCGCTATGCGCATCAGCCACGACCCGAACCGATTGGTTTCAGAATACTTGCCTTCCTTTACTGATTTTATAGCTTTAATGAATGTTTCCTGCAGCAAGTCTTCGGCCAGGTGTGGCTTTCGAACCATTAGCAGGATATAGGTATAAACTTTTCGTTCGTACCTTTTATACAATATTTCAAGGGCTGAGTTGTTGCCCGCAATGTAATCCGACAGAAGCTCACAGTCGGAACGACTAATGGTATTCACGGCTACCTCCCTAAATTTGGTTAGCGTGTAGAGCTTCTATCGATAGGCAAATGGATTTAAGAGATTAAACTTAATGCAATTATACAAAATCTATAAAACCAATGCAAATTTCTTTTAAATTTATACTGGGTTTAGGTGAAAAAGGTTACACGGGAGGTGAAAAGAGATTGTAGTTAGAAGTAAATAGTAAAAGGAGGTTCGTGAACAGTTAAAAGTTAAAAGTTAAAAGTTAAAGGAGGTTGGTGAACCGTGAATCGTGAGGCCAAAACCTTGAATCCCGCTTTGTGGGACAGGCTCTTGAACCGTTAACCGTGAGCCGTTAAACAAAGTGGAAAATTTATCTACACCCCTTGTCATCCTGAGCGCAGCGAAGGATCTCTTGAATGGTGTTCAGTGTGCAGAGATTTTTATTTTTTGATATAATCTGTGACAACTAATAACCAACAACCATCAACTATCATCTAAATATGTTTCACAGGGTAACACAGTGTTAACCACAGTGTTTCACAGTGAGAATCAGTTAAATCTGTGTCATCTGTGTTCTGTTTCAACCCACGAACAACGAAAAACGAACAACGTTTCTAGCCCCGTAGGGGCTTAATATTAGTAACAAAAAGGGTAATCCTCCTCGTTTGCGCGCATTCCCGCACGCGTATGTGCGCTAGTACTAATCGCCCTGTAAGGGCAAATCGAGTTAGCCTAGGGTTTAAACCCTGGGGATTGAGATATTCCAAATATTTGGCGATGCACGTCATTCATAAGCCAAAGAGCCAGGGGGTAGCGTTGCATCGCAAAAGGGGAAGGCATTGCAAAGAGCAATTTCGGAAAACCCAATCAAAAGAGATAAAGTTATTGCAGGCACAAACCGATGCTTCATTTACACTTCAACATGCTATGCTTAAACAGCGTTGCATATCCTAACTACGATAATTTTTTTA
Source organism: Bacteroidales bacterium Bact_07 (assembly GCA_001603415.1). GTDB lineage: Bacteria > Bacteroidota > Bacteroidia > Bacteroidales > Tenuifilaceae > Tenuifilum. The sequence continues at coordinate 4,021 of LUYY01000247.1, forward strand.
TAATTCTAATTATATTCTAAGTATATGTAAAACAATACAATACGCAAAACGTGCTTCATTAGCTCGTTTTTAACACTTGTTTTGTTAACAAATTGCATTAGTAACGTTTGCTTTTTTAAAAAGTGTTACATATATTAGCAGCGGAAATAATAAATTTCACTAACCATTATTGTAAACCTAAAACTTGTTCTATGAAAAAACTAAGTGTTTTTCTTGCAGGTTTGCTACTAGCCGGAATAACTCTGGTTCAGGCGCAAACGGTAAGGATTACCGGAACGGTTACCAGTTCCGAGGATGGAATGCCCATGCCGGGTGTTTCAGTTGTTGTAAAGGGTACTACAATTGGTATTACCACCAATGCTGATGGAAAGTACGAGTTAAATGTACCTGCTACTGCCCAAACTTTAACCTTCAGTTTTGTGGGCTACAAAGCACAGGATGTTGCCATTGCCGGTCGTTCGGTAATTGATGTAGCCATGGAAACCGAAGCGGTTCAAATGGGTGAGGTTGTTGTTACCGCTCTGGGTATCACACGCCAGAAAAAAGCCTTGGGGTATACTGTTCAGGACGTAAAGGGTGATGACCTGGTTAAGGCAAACAACCCTAACGTAATGACAGCACTCTCCGGTAAGGTTGCTGGTGTTGAAATTCGCCAGTCTTCGGGTATGCCCGGTGCCCCTTCAACTATTCTTATCCGTGGTGCTCGGTCGTTCAGTGGCAATAACGAGCCATTGTATGTTGTTGACGGTATGCCTATTGCTTCAAATGCTGACTATGGACAGAACGTTACTGGTGCCGCTTACTCTAACCGTGCACTAGACATTGACCCCAATGAAATTGAGTCAATTAACGTTCTTAAGGGTCAAGCTGCTGCAGCACTTTATGGTACACGTGCATCAAACGGCGTTATTGTTATTACAACCAAAAAAGGTAAAGGCGCTGAGCTGGGTAAGCCCGTTGTTACTGTTACCTCAAATGTAACTATGGACGTGGTTGCCCGCCTCCCTGAGGTTAACCAGACCTTTGCTCAGGGCTATTATTGGGGTGACGTAACAGATGAAAGTGACTTGTTTTTTTACCCAGCTTTCAGTTACTCATGGGGGCCCAGAATAACAGAATTGCCCAATGACGGTCATTTATTTTATGGTGGAAATATTATTGATCCTGCTAACCACAGCGGTGAGTTTTTTGATCCTTACAAGGGGAAATGGGTTACCCCAAAAGCATATAATAATCCTAAGGAGTTTTACTCAAACAATGGGTACACCTATAATAACAGTATCAATATTTCAAATGCAACTAAGTTTGGCAACTACTCTGTCGGTTTGGGTGCAACTAACCAGAATGGTATTATTGCCAATACCGGTATGGACCGATACAATGCCAAGATGGCTGGAGATTTTAAACTAGCCGAAAAATGGGATGTTGGTTTTAGCGGAAACTATGTTGATAGCAAAATCCGTAAGGTACCTTCGGGTAATTCTAGTTGGTTATTTACTGTTTACGGGGCTCCCGCATCATTCGATTTAATGGGCACCCCATATCATCAGGAAGGACCATTTGGAAAATACCGCCAAATCAGTTATCGCCGTGGTGCTGTAGGCGAAAACCCACGTTGGGCTATTGAAAACAATATTTTCCAGGAGCAGATTAAGCGTTTCTTTGGTAACGCATATGTTCAGTTTAAACCCTTCAGCTGGAGCACCATTAAGTATCAACTCGGTATTGATACCTATACCAACGACAACCTTGATTTGTATCAGATGGGTAGTACTGGTACAGGGCAAACCTTGCCTTCATGGTCTCAATATCCATATCCAGGCAAAACTGGCGATCCGTATACCTATATTGCACCTACAGGTGGAAGTATAAATCAGTATGGGGTAACCCGTAGGAATATTAACTCATTGTTAACCATGAGTTTTGATCATAAGTTTACTGAGGAGTTGAATACCAACCTTTTATTAGGTAATGAAGTACAAGACAACCAGAGTGAATCCTACACAATGCTCGGTACCGATTTCACTTTACCCGGTTGGAACAATATGAGCAACACCAAGACACAAACAGCCGACTACGGAATTGGGCATGATCGCACAGTAGGTTTCTTTGGTAACCTATCGGTTGATTATCTGAATATGTTATTCTTTAACGCTACTGGCCGCTACGACATTGTATCAACCATGCCTCGTGGTAACCGTAGCTTCTTCTATCCCTCAGCTTCGTTAAGTTTCCTATTCACAGAACTTGAACCGTTGAAGAACAATAATATACTCTCCTTTGGTAAAATACGTGCATCATACGCTGAAGTAGGCCAGCCAGGACGTTATGTTGTGCCAACTTATGGTGCTGGTGGTGCAAGTTCAGGATTCCTAAGCGATGGAATATCTTATCCTTTAGGGGGTATAACTGGTTATGTTCCTTCAAGTACCATTTATGACCCTAACTTAAAACCTCAGAATACACAAAGCTATGAATTCGGTATCGAATTGAAATTCTTTAAGAACAGGTTGGGTATTGATTATAACTACTTTGATCAAACTGCACGTAATCAGATATTCACTGTACCTCTTGCCGGATCAACCGGTTACAGTGGTGCTGTAATGAATGCAGGAAAGATGTCATCAAAGGGGCATGAGATTGTGCTTAATGCCACACCCGTTCAGATGAAGAACTTTGAATGGAACCTGCAGGCTAACTTCACCAAGATAGTGAACAAGTGCGTTGAATTAGCACCCGGTGTTGAGGATATCTTCCTAGGTGGGTATGTAACGCCAAATATTCGTGCATCGGCTGGCGATACTTATCCTGCCATTTACGGTGAGCGTTTCCTCCGCGACGATAAAGGTCGTATTTTAGTGGATGATGATCCTACAAGTTATACTTACGGTATGCCTATAGTTGGTGAGTTTGGCAAAATTGGTGAAGTTTCTCCTGACTTCATTGTAGGGTTCAATACCAGTTTCACAATTTTTAAGAACTTTACCCTTAGTGCACAGATTGACTGGAAGCAGGGTGGACAAATGTACTCTGGTTCAAACCGCTTAATGGATCTCTACGGTTCATCAAAGAAGACTGAAGAGTGGCGTCTCGACCCCGACGGTTTCATTTGGCCTGGTTATAAGAGCGATGGTACTCCCAATGATATCCGTCGCGGTGGACCAAACGATGTTTGGGCTTATCCGGACCTTTTCAATGATGTTTTGGGTAGTTTGAGCGAATACCATATATATGAGACCTCGTTTGTGAAGTTACGCGAGGTTGCACTTGGAGTGACTTTACCTCAAAAGTGGGTTAACCCTCTACTCATTAAGCGTGCTACCGTTAGCCTAGTAGCCCGTAATATTCTGCTCTGGACTACTCTTCCTAACTTCGATCCCGAAACATCACAGGGTCAGGGTAACCAGCAAGGTGGTTTCGACTACATGTCGCTACCTCAAACCACCTCATACGGTTTCACTCTTAACTTAACCTTTTAATTATTAAAATATTGAGTGATATGAAATTAAATAAGATATTTATACTGGCGGCATTCACACCATTCCTCTTCAGTTGCAGCGAGGATGTGATGGATGACATCAACAAGGAAAAAAACGAAACCACCGAGATGTCGGCCGACTACATCATTACCGATTGTGGTCTAAAGACAGCTTTTGAAACTACGGGTACCGATATTGCATGGTATTCATCGGTTTACATTGAGCATAGCGCAGGTACTTGGGGACAACACTCTGAGGCCGATAAGCGTACAGGTCAAACGTCAAATTCATTGATGAATAACAATTGGAATAGCCTTTATGATGTTCTCAAGAACTTGAAGTTTGTGCTCGATAAAACTGATCCTATTAAAGGAACTGAACCCGATAACCGTTGGGCAAGGGGTATTGCATACGTACTTACTGCATACAACCTGGCTGTGGCAACCGATATGTGGGGCGAGGTACCCTGGACCGAGGCTTTACAGGGTACAGTTATCATGCAACCTAAGTACGATAAGCAAAGCGAAATTTATCCCAAAATATTCGCAATGCTCGACAGTGCTATTGCTAACCTTAATTTAGCCACTACCGGTCTTCCTTCGGTTGACTATATCTATGGAGGAACCTTTGCAAATAATAAAGCATCTTGGATTCGTGCAGCAAACTCGTTGAAGGCTCGTTACTGGATGCGCCTATCGAATCGTAATACCAATGCTGCTGCCAATGCATTAGCAGCAATTAGTGCTGGTGCTTTTACAAGTGCAACCCAAGAAATGAAGTTTGCCAAATACGAAGCAACAGCTACTGCTGAAAATCCTTGGTATCAGTTCTTGAATGACCGTACACATCTTTCAGTAGGTCAAACCCTTTACGATCTCATGAATCAGCGCAACGACCCGCGTATTGCCGTTTACTTCTCGTTGGTTGGAGGTGTTGTTGTTCCTGCTCCCAATGGTACAGCTCAGCAAACACAGGGTGGTGTATACTCACAATCATTGTTAACCCTTAATGGTCGTACAGCTCCCACCCCATTAATGACTTACCATGAACTCCTTTTCATCAAAGCTGAGGCTGAGTTCAGAACATCTGCTGCATCTTGGCAGGCAACTTTACAGGATGCTATTCGTGCAGCTTTTGCAAGCAAGGGCTTGAATCAAACCACTGCTGATAATTACTTCACAAACGAAGTAACGCCTCGCTTAATCTCTGGTAATGAGCTTAACGAAATCTTAACCCAGAAATACATTGCCCTTTACGAGCATGAAGCTATTGAGGCTTACAACGACTATCGTCGTACGGGCATTCCTACAATGCATAACCCTAACAATGCAACAGTAGGCTTTGTTAACCGTTTCCCATGGGCATTAAGCGAGATTAGTTCAAACCGCAATGTTCCCCAGACAGAACTTAATTATGTTTATACTACCAAGGTTTGGTGGGCTGGTGGAACTGAACTTATCCCCTAATTGTCTGAATTAAAGCTTAATAAAAAGGCTACCGGATTTACCGGTGGCCTTTTTCTTTATAATGTTAAATAAATTTAAAATAAATTCTTGCAAATTGATTGTAAAATTTATAGATTAGCCCTGTTGAAAATTTACTAACCTCTATTGTAAACCTAAAACTTGTTCTATGAAAAAACTAAGTGTTTTTCTTGCAGGTTTGCTGCTTGCCAGCTTAACCATTGTGCAGGCACAAACGGTAAGGATTACCGGAACGGTTACCAGTTCCGAGGATGGAATGCCCATGCCGGGTGTTTCAGTTGTTGTAAAGGGTACAACCATTGGTGCTACCACCAATGTTGACGGTAAGTATGAGCTTACTGTACCCACTAATGCTCAAACCCTCACCTTCAGCTTTGTGGGGTTCAAAACCCAGGATGTTGCCATTGCCGGCCGCTCAGTTGTGGACGTGGTAATGCAGTCCGAAGCTGTTGAGATGAAGGAAGTAGTTGTTACAGCTCTGGGTATTACCCGTGAGAAAAAGGCACTTGGATATGCAGTGCAGGACGTAAAAGCCGATGACCTTAACAAGTCAGGCCAAACAAACGTTTTGAATGCCATAACCGGTAAGGTGGCTGGTGTTCAAATTGTTGGTGCCTCTGGTAACACTGGCGGTTCCGCAAAGGTGCTAATCCGTGGTGTTGCATCCGTTTCGGGTAGCAACGACCCATTATTTGTTGTTGATGGTGTTCCTATAAGTAACGCAAACTACAACTCATCAAATGCAAATGTTGGTGCAGGTGGTTATGACTACGGTAACCTAGCACAGGACATTAACCCCGAGGATATAGAATCGGTATCGGTTCTTAAGGGAGCATCAGCTTCAGCTCTATATGGTACTCGTGCTTTGAACGGTGTAATCCTTATTACAACCAAAAAGGGATCACAGAAAAAAGGCATTGGCGTTACCGTTAACTCTGGCGTTGCTTTTGAAAAAGTAGCTTACCTTCCTAAAGTTCAAAAGCTTTATGGTGGTGGCGTTACCATCGACGATGCCGATGGTGGCGTTAATGGTTTTGAGCAAGTTAACATTGGTGGCAAGGATTACCTGGTTGTTAACTATCAAACCGACGAATCGTGGGGACCTAAGTACGATCCTAACATTAAAGTGTTACCGTGGAATGCATTTGATGCATGGGATACCAAGAACTATTTAGTAGAAAAACCTTGGGTTTATCCTAAGAATGACTTTAATTACTTTTTCCAAACAGGAGTATCATACACTAATAGCGTTGCTGTTAATGGTACAACCGATAAATCGAGTTTCAGGCTGTCTTATACCAACATGACTGTTGACGGCTATATGCCAGGAAACGAAATGGAACGTAACGCCTTGAACTTTAACGGTACAAGTAAAATTAGCAAGTATTTAGAAGCTTCAACTAACATTAACTACGTACGTAACTGGGCAAAAGGTCGTCCTGAAACTGGATATGGCGATAAGAACCCTGTAATGCGCATGTTCCAGTGGGGACAAACCTCAACCGATTACAAAGATCTTGAAGCTTACAAGAACCCCGATGGTACTCAAAGAACCTGGAACCGCGTTGCATGGAACGATCCAACCCCAATGTACTCCGATAACCCTTACTGGGCATCATACGAGAATGCTCCCGAGGATGTTCGTGATCGTTACTTTGGTAATATTGGTCTTACATTTAATATTACCGATTGGTTAAAGGCACGCGGTAAGATTAACATGGATCACTATAATTATACCATTGAGGAACGTAGCGCAATAGGTTCGCAAGCTCAATCGTTTTACACATTAGCTACTCGTGTATTTACTGAAATGAACTATGAGTTCATGTTGATGGCCAACAAAAACTTGACCGAAGACATAACCTTGAATGCCATGTTGGGTACAAACCGTATGGAGCAAAAGTACGCTCTTACCGGTGGCTACACCCAAGGTGGTTTGTTGCTACGTAACTGGTATAGCTTAAGCAACTCTGCAGTTCCTGCTGGAGTTTACGATAACAAGTGGCAAAAACGTATCAACAGTGTATTTGGAAGCGCCACATTAGGATTTAAGAGTATGATTTATTTAGACTTTACCATGCGTGGTGATTGGTCATCAACTTTACCCGAAGAGAATAACTTCTACACATATCCGAGTGCTACCACCAGTTTCATATTCACTGAGCTCCCAGGCTTGAAAGATCAAAATATACTTTCGTTTGGTAAGATTCGTTTGAACTGGGCACAGGTGGGTGGTGATACCAATCCATATTCAACCGCCACTGTTTATGTTCCCCTTGATAACTTTGGAACTGATCCAAACTATCGCCTCCCAACTACTCTGAACAACCCTAACCTCAAACCCGAAAAGACAACCTCTTACGAAGTTGGTACTGAACTGAAATTCTTAAATAACCGTTTAGGAATTGACTTTACCTACTATAATAACCAAACTGTTAACCAAATTATTCCTGTACCCACTTCGGCAACAACCGGTTATACACAGCAAATTATCAATGCTGGTAAGGTTACTAACAAGGGTATTGAACTCTTACTAACAGGTACCCCAGTACAAATGGAGAATGGTTTCTCATGGGATGTAACCCTTAACTTTGCTAAGAACGATAACCGTATCAATCAGCTTGCTCCTGGTGTAAATACTTACCGTTTAGCAGGTTTGTTTGGTGTTGAAGTTCATGCACAGGAAGGCGAGAAGTATGGAACTATTAAAGGTTATAATTATGTAACCGATGCAAATGGTAATAAGATAGTAGGAACCAACGGTCGTTACCTTCAAAGGGCAACTATCGAATCGGTAGGTAGTTATTTGCCTGATTGGAATGCCGGTTTAACCAATACATTCCGTTATAAGGGTATTGAACTGTCAGCCCAAATTGATATGCAGAAGGGTGGCCGTATGTTCTCCTTAACCCATATGTGGGGAACTTACTCTGGTATTCTTGAGGCTACTGCAGCCAATAACATTCGTGAAAATGGTATTGTAGTTGATGGTGTTTATGGTAAACTTGATGCTAATGGCAATATTATATATACTGATGCCACAGGTGCTACAGTAACTGAACCCGTTAAGAATGAAACAGTTATTTCAGCTGAACGTTGGGCTTGGGACCACTACTCACGTGCTTGTGCTGGACAAAATACCTTTGACACTGACTACATTAAACTGCGTGAAGTTCGAATTGGTTACAACCTGCCCAAAAAGTACACAGGTCCTTTCAACAATGTTAAAATATCTGCTTACGGACGTAATCTTGCCATTTGGGGACGTGCAAAAGGTGTAGATTGGGATCCTGAGTATGTTCATGGTTCAGGTAATGTTCAAGGTATTGAAGGTGGTGCATTGCCATCGTTACGTACCTTTGGCTTTAACCTAACTTTTGATTTTTAAACAGTATTAACCTAAGTGATTATTAAAAAATGAAAGCTATGTTGAAAAAAATATTTCTCATTATCTCGCTGCCGGTACTATTCATTGCGGGTTGTACCGATAAGTTTGATGAGATAAACAAGGACCCAAACAATCCTGTATCGGTTGAAACAGGATATCTGCTAACCTATGCAGAAAAGACCACAATGGATAACCTTCGCGATGCTTGGTTTGCTGGTCGCGGTACTCAACTTTTGTGCCAGCATTGGTCACAGAACAACTACCCCGATGAAGATCGTTATTTAATTCGTACAACTACCATTCAAAACGCATGGAGAGCCTTTTATCGGGTAGCCGCCAATTTGCAGCAAATAATTAAGATGAATACCGATGAAGCCACCAAGGCCGATGCCCGTGCTTCGGGACCAAATGAGCATCAGATTGCTGTTGCTATGATTCTTAAGGCTTATATCATGAGTATAATTACTGATACATGGGGGGATGTTCCTTACAGCGAATGCTTTAATCCCGATATTCGTCAGCCTAAGTATGATCCACAATCCGAAATATATCCTCAACTCATTAAAGAGTTAAAGGATGCTGCCGCTATGATTGATCCTGCTAATGGTGATTTAACTAAAGGTGATATCATATACGGTGGTGATGTGGCTAAGTGGAAAAAGTTTGCCAATACCCTTCGCTTACGATTAGCTCTCAGGATGTCTAAAAAAGATCCTGCTCCTCTCAACGAGGTTAAAGCTCTTCCCTTGAGCAGTTTCTTCCAGTCAAATGCTGATAACGCAAAGTTTGCATATTTAGCAGCAAGTCCTAATGAAGGTCCTGTATACCGTGCATTTTTTGTTGATAATCGTAACGATTTTACTATTACAAAGCCTTTTGTTGAGCTTTTGGCTGGTAGAAACGATTCGTTGAATGTTACAAAGATTAATCCTTTTGCTGGTATTGAGGATCCCAGGTTAAGTATTTGGGCATACAAAATTGGTGGCAAGTGGATAGGCATGCCTTACGGAATGGATGATGCTACCACAAAGGCTTTTGCTCCAAATACTTGCAACTACAAGAATAATCCTTCTGTAGTACATCAGCCTGATTTTGCCTACACATTCATGGATTATGCTGAATTTTGCTTTATCATGTCTGAGGTTAATGGTTGGAATCAGACATGGTATGTAAATGGTATTCGTGCCTCTATGGAAGACTGGGGTGTTGATAACGCCGATATTACTGCTTATCTTGCTGCCGTACCAGCTGCTAATCAGGAGAATGTTCTTACTCAGAAATACATTGCGTTATATATGCAACCTGAACAGGCTTGGTTTGAATATCGTAGGACTGGATTCCCCAAAACCCTCATCAAACCTGGTGAAATAACACACAAACAAGGTACTACTAATATTATTTTCACTCCCATTGTTGATGGTGTGACTGATATTCCAAACAGAATGTGGTACCCTGTTGAAGAACAAGGTGTAAATAAACCCGGATATGAAGGAGCAGTTGCTGCTCAAGGACCCGATGATCTTATGACTAAGGTTTGGTGGCAGAAATAATTATTTTTGATTTTACTTAAAAAACCGCCCCCTTCAGGGGCGGTTTTTTTATTGCCCATTTTTAATCAAAAAACATTTGACTGGTATTGCTATTTACCATAAATTAGCTTTGTGAAATAATTAACTAAACCTAAACCAAACTATTAAT
>LUYY01000248.1 GCA_001603415.1 Bacteroidales bacterium Bact_07
AAATATCAAGCCCATTCTGTTTAGACACCAAAACCGCCTCATGGGCTGCGTTATCCCCTTCGAAGGCATATATGCCCGCTGAAGAGCAGGTATAGCTGTCATTAAGCCTTCCATCCGAAATCATTTTTTTGAATATTGCTTCTGCCATTGGGCTTCTGCATGTGTTTCCGGTACAAACAAATACTACTTTCTTTTTCAAAGCCACAACTCCTTTCAAACCCTGGAAATTCTTCTGCCTAAACACGAATAATCCTTCCTCCGGCAGCCTTTTCAATTCTGTTCATTACCGCTAATCCAATCCCCTTCTTCGGAACAGCCTCAATATAAATCTTCTCAATACCATTTATATCACAATCCCTGAATATTCTGAAGATACTCGCGGCAGCCTGCTCCGGCGCGTAAATACTGCCATAGGGAATTATATTACTTGCGTTATAGAATGAAATATGTTCATTTGCCGCGATAACGGCTGTCTTTTTTCCTGCCTTTTCGTCCATACCTGTATTGGTGTTTATCCACTGGAAAACGCCGGACTCTGAGCCGGACACTACCGTTACCTCCCCCTTTGGCTTGTAATGGGTATATTTCATTCCCGGGGATCTGGGCTTATCAACCATCTGCCTTTCTGTGAGGCTTCTATCCAGCATTATCTTGCCGATTACCTGTTGCAGCATTTCAGGTGTAACTCCTCCGGGTCTTAATATAACCGGGATTTCAGTTGTCATATCAAGAACCGTGGACTCAACTCCTACTCTGCAGGCTCCTCCATCAATAATATAGGGAATCTTCCCATTCAAATCCTCCAGAACATGCTCCGCCAATGTAGGGCTTGGTTTGCCGGAAAGATTGGCACTGGGAGCGGCAACCGGAACACCGGATTTCAAAATAAGCTCCAGGGCTATAGCATTATCGGGCATTCTGACAGCTACTGTATCAAGGCCTGCCGTTGTCTCATCCGGTACGATTGATGCTTTGTGTAATATCATTGTCAGAGGGCCAGGCCAAAAATTTTCCGCGAGCTTTTTAACATCCGGCTTTATATTCACCGCAAGGTTCTCCAGTGCTTCCAACCGGGCTATATGCACAATTAACGGGTTATCATTCGGCCGTCCCTTGGCTTTGAAAATTGAACAGACAGCCTCAGGATTAAGGGCATCCGCTCCAAGCCCATACACAGTTTCCGTGGGGAAAGCCACAAGCTCACCTCTTTTGAGGGCCTGGGCCGCTTCATTAAGCTGTGACATATCATTATTTTCAATTTTTATATATTTCGTAATCATTTATAGCTCCATACTTTTCATTAATTCAGTGATGATTATACCACATATCATTTACAGTTAAAATGATGTTGCGCTGTAACGAGCAAATAACATTTCGCTATTGGTTACTGTTCAGACGGACACTATGGAGATATAGCTGTGCAATGGTAGGAAACATTAGCGTAATGAAGCTTAGAGATGTATAGTCAGGGCGAAGGTAAGCAAGCCGACTGTTTGAGCAAAAATGCAACAAAATAATATTCTAAAGCATTTTTGCGAG
>LUYY01000249.1 GCA_001603415.1 Bacteroidales bacterium Bact_07
ACTCATATTGGGTAGAAGGGTTGAAGGTACAAAGCGATGCTTCGGCGGAGCTCAGCATGACAAAGGGAGTGAGGGAAGCAATAATGTTGTCATTTCGAACTAGTCGAGGAATCTCGATATATTTAAAATTTAAGAACTCACTAGTTAGCATACGTCTTTGGACGCGCACATTTATCGCCCTGAAAGGGCAAATCACATTAGCCCTGGGTTTTAACCCAGGGTATTGAGGTATTCAAATTGTTTGGCGATGCACGTATTGTATAATACAAAGAACAACTGAGAAACGTTGCATCGCAACAGGAAAGCATGGCAAAGAGCGGTTTATCCGTTCTTTCTTGTCTTGATACAAGAAAGAACCAAAGAAAATCAAGGCTGAAAAGCCAGACCCGATGGGTGCCCCGCGGGTGGAACTGCCACGCGATACTATTCGCCACGCCTGCGGCGTGACTCATGTGGTATCGCTTACTATGCCCACCGCAACGTTCCACCCCCGACCCATTAGCGGGTCTGGCTTTTATGCCACTGCCTGCTTATTCCGCTCCATTCCCTCTCAGGGAAAAGGGCTGGGTGAGGTTGTTTTCCACATTCAACCTAGACGACCCCTCTAAATCTCCCCTGAGAGGGGAGACTTTAGCCCTGCAACAAGGTTTCTTAATTGCTTCTCCCCTCTCCTATCAGGAGAGGGGCTTGGGGTGATGTTAATTTCACGAACAACGAGCAACTAACAACGTTTTCAGCCCCGTAGGGGCATAATATTTATAGCACGGATAATCCCAGGCGAGCAGCGATGCACGCATTGCATAGGCCAAAGAGCAAGAGGGAAACGTTGCATCGCAATAGGAAAGCATTACAAAAAGCGATTACTGGTTAACGACTCATATTGGGTAGAAGGGTTGAAGGTACAAAGCGATGCTTCGACGGCGCTCAGCATGACAAGAGAAAACGGGTATACGTTTTCCTGTATTCTGATTTATCAAACTATCAACAATCAACCAAAAACCATCAACTTAAACCGTATCTCATTGTAAATCTGCGGAATCTGAGTCATCTGTGTTCCATTCCAAACACCAAACACAATCATCCTAAAGCAAAACTACTCCAACTTGGCGGCTTCGGCTTTAGCTTTGGCAACTACTGCATTGGCTTTTTCATCGGCTTCGGCAATTACCTTTTGGGCGGCAGCATCGCCATTCTGCCTTATCTTTTTAGCAGCCTCTTTAGCTGCCCGTTCGGCAATTGGGCCTTTCTTTTTACCTTCCTCTTCGGTCTTTTTGGCTTGAGCCTCAGCCTCATCTCTTATTTGTTGGGCGCGAATGGCAGCCTCGGCTCTGATGCGCTCGGCCTCCCTTTCGGCGTCGGCAATGAGTTTATCGGCTTCGGCCTTGGCTTTCTGGCGGGCTTCAGCCTTTGCTTCATCAACCTTTTCCTTAACAGCCTCCTTGGCTGTTTCCTTTACCGAAGATGAGCTTTCTGCAGAACCACCACCGGAATCGAGTTGTATATCGGGTTTAGATGAAGTTCCTAAAATCTTAAGATTTACATCGATAGTTTGGGGCAGCTTCGCGCCATACTTACCGAGCAAATCGTTGGCAAGATTAGCCACCCCGCCTAAGTACGACGATGGAACCGATACCTTTGCCTTGAAATTAAGGGATTGGTCAACTCCCATATCGCCGCCAAAATTCATTTTGGCATCGGCTATCTTGGTGTCGAAAGGCTCAATGTATATGCGGCCATCCTTAACGCTAAAGCTAACATTAACATCTTTAAGGCTTGGATTGCGGAACTCGTCCTTTTTCAGGAAATCGGCCAATTTGGCAAATGCCTTAGAATTGCTAATGCCTATACTCTTTGACTGTAACTTGCCGTAAGCATTAATGCTATTCAGCACTGGCATCATGGTGGTATCGAGCACGGAGTTAAATTTAAACTGGGTCGATACTTTTCCTGTCATATCCTTAACCGCAGGTGCTATTTTCTGGAGCGTTGCAAACGATTTGAAAACTGTGGGTATATCAATGTTGCGCATGTCAAAGTCAAAGCTTACCAGTGGAGCCTTAACATTACGGGGGTCGTAAGTTCCGGCCATACGAACATCGCCTTGGAGCATGCTCATGTTGAGGTTTTTCAAATCGGCAATGCCTTCGGAAAGGTTAACATTGCCCGCAAGGTTAGTAATAATCAGCTTATCGTAAATAATCTTTTTCATATCAACTTTGGTTGTAAAGTTGATATTTTTAGGCAATTCGATAACGCTAAGGGCTGTGGTATCGGTACTTTCCTCTTCGGGTGTACTTTCGCCGGTGAGTAACTCATTTACGTCGAGCAGGTTTGAGTAAACGTTCAGATTTCCGGAGAGTGTGGCATCCTTAAAAACATAGGGAATGAAATTCTCCAGTCGGCCATCCATGCGAATATCGCTCGAAGCAATTGCCATATCAAAGTTTGTAAGGTTTACATAGCTGGGAGTGAAGTTTAAGGTGATGTTGTTTATTTTCACTTCGGCGGGCACATCGGGCGACTTGAATTTGAAACGCGACAGCTTAAGTAGGCCATTAGCCTTAAAACGCTCATACTGCTCATTCTCTATGAACGAGAGTTTTCCACCAAAATCGAGGTTCGATTCCAGCAATCCTTCCATAGTGGTGCTATCCAATGGTATCACATCGGCAAGGGTGGCAAAATCAATTTTACCGGTGATATTCCCGTCAACCTGCATATCGCTGATTGGGGTTGCCACGCGCAAGCGCATGTTGAATGGGTTTCCGCCTATGTTCAAAGCAAACTTATCAACATTAACCGATGTATTATCCATGTTTTGGCCATCGAACCATACCTTGGTGCTAATGTTTACATCGGTTACCGATTTTGGCAAATCGGGGTATTTAAACATACCGTTATCAACGGTTATGGCAACAAATGCGCTTGGCATTTGGCTATCGTTGTAAATGCCACGAACGTAACCCTCAATGCCAAACTTTCCCGAAGTTTGAACTCCCTCGAAGTCCTTCATGTAAACTGCCGGTATCATTGAGAGCAAGGCCTTGAAATCGGTCGATGGGGTTTTAAAGTTTAGGTTGATATCGATATCATTGTTGGGCATACGAACTGAACCATCAAAAAGCAACTTCAGCTGATTAATGGTAAAGCTATTCTCCTTAAAGGTGTAGTAGCTGCTATCGAGGTTTGCGCCAATTCTGGCATCGAAACCAACACTCGCATTTTTTAAATACCTTATTCCGTCCATCCAGAAGTTGAGCGATTCAATGCTCGATTGCAACTTAAGGTCGGTTTGGCTCATGCCCAAATTACCCGAAAGGGTAAGGTTTAGGTTTTGGATGGTAGCCTTCATGTTCGACGAATCGTCGATATAGGCAATGTTGGCGTTACGAATCTCAAACTTTTTGAGTGCAACCTTAGTGTTAACCGTTGTGGTTGCCAGTGTGTCTTCCATTTCAGTCTCGGGAGTTTCAGAGGGTTTCATGACATCCCAGTTAACCCTACCATCGGACAGAACACGCGCTTTCAGTTTCGCCCCATCGAGCAAAATCGATTTAACCTCAATGGTGGTCATATCAATAACGCTCCAAAGGTTAACCTTTACGCCAAATTCGTTGAATGCCGCAAGGGTATCATTGGCAAAGCTATCGATACCCACAACGGTTAGGCCTCTCATGCCAACGTATAGGTTAGGGAAACCCTTAATAAGCGAAACTTTAAAATCGGTGAAATCGACCTTGGCATTAAGCATGCTGTTTGCCTCTTTCTTGGCAACTTTCATAAGCTGGGGCTTGAAAATTATTGGTAAAACTATTGCTGCCACAATGATAAGGGCAACTATAGCAGCCACAACTTTTAGGGTGATCCTGAGAGCTTTATTCATAGCATTATCTTTTTTAGTTATTATTTTCAAACATTACCCTGCATTACAAAATTAATGAAACAAATCGTAAGGCGTTAATGGTTTCATCTTTCTTAACAGAACTATAGCATGAACAAACATTACAACCAAATGTTATAGTCATATTTGAATTGAAAAAAAAGTTTAAATTTGCTTAAGAACAAAGGCATGAACTTACTCAAAAGGATATTTCGATTCTACTACGAGGGATTTAAGAGCATGACCATAGGTAAAACCCTTTGGATAATAATCCTTATAAAGCTATTTGTGATGTTTGCCATTCTCAAGGTTTTCTTTTTCCCTAACATCCTTAAGCGGAACTTCAATACCGATGAGGAACGTAGTAGGTATGTAATTGAACAGCTAACAACTAAACCTAAATAGCAAAACGCATGGAACACTTCGACCTATCTTTAGTCAACTGGTCGAGGGCACAGTTTGCCCTTACGGCCATGTATCACTGGGTTTTTGTCCCATTAACACTGGGCTTAGCCTTTATCATAGCGTTCATGGAAACGCTATACTACAAAACCGGCGATGAGGAGTGGAAACGGATTACCAAGTTCTGGATGACACTCTTTGGAATCAACTTTGCCATTGGTGTGGCAACTGGAATTATTCTGGAGTTTGAGTTTGGTACAAACTGGAGTAACTACTCGTGGTTTGTGGGCGACATTTTTGGAGCACCGCTTGCCATTGAGGGCATCATGGCTTTTTTTATGGAATCGACCTTTATAGCCGTGATGTTTTTTGGATGGAATAAGGTAAGTAAAAAGTTTCACCTAATCTCAACATGGCTTGTAGCCATTGGTGCAAATCTATCGGCGCTTTGGATACTTGTTGCAAACGCATGGATGCAATACCCTGCCGGGATGTTTTTCAACCCCGACACTGCCCGTAACGAGATGCATAATTTTTGGGAGGTTTTGTTTTCGCCAATAGCCATAAACAAGTTCCTTCATACTGTTTCGTCGGGCTATGTGCTGGCAGCGCTTTTTGTAGTTGGAATTAGCGCATGGTATTTGCTGAAAGGCCGAAATGTTTTGTTGGCCAAACGAAGCATTATTATTGCTTCAGTGTTTGGTCTAATCACATCGGTTTTCCTTGCTCTTACAGGCGATGGTTCAGCATACCAGGTTGCCCAAAAGCAGCCCATGAAGTTAGCTGCCATGGAAGGCCTTTACGAGGGGAAAGAGGGTGCTCCACTCATTGTGGTTGGTGCCCTTACCCCAGGCAAGGAGTATAACGATGGCAAAGACCCTTACCTTTTCCGAATTCAAATTCCAAAACTCCTTTCCTTTTTAGGTTACCGCTCAGGCGATGCCTTTGTTCCGGGAGTTAAAGATATTATTGAGGGCGGTTACAACTACACCGATAAGGACGGCAACCAAAAGGTAGCGCTTTCGGCTGAACAGAAGATTGAACGCGGCCGGATTGCCATTCAGGCATTGGCCGATTATAAAAATGCCAAGGAAAAAGGCGATACCATTGGCATGGCCTACAACCGCAAGCTACTCGACGAAAATTTTGAATATTTTGGTTATGGCTATCTGAACGATCCCAAAAGTATAATCCCTAACGTTCCGCTTACTTTTTACAGCTTCCATATCATGGTTGGGCTGGGCTTTCTCTTTATTGCCTTCTTCATTTTAATGCTCTACCTTATCTACCTCAGAGGTTTCCTAATCAATAAATGGCTTTTGCGATTATCGATACTAATGATTCCACTTGCCTATATTGCCAGCCAGGCCGGCTGGATTGTAGCCGAGGTTGGCCGTCAGCCCTGGGTTATTCAAGATGTTCTGCCAACTGTTGCAGCAGTTTCGCGCATCGACTCCAGTGCCGTTCAGGTAACATTCTTCCTGTTCTTTATAATTTTTACCACACTGCTCATAGCAGAGCTGCGAATTATGTTTACCCAAATTAAAAAAGGACCAAAAGAAGGAGGAAATTAGCCATGGTTGATACTACATACGTTTTCTTACAGCACTACTGGTGGTTTATCATATCGCTACTAGGGGCTTTGTTGGTTTTTCTGCTTTTTGTTCAAGGCGGACAAACCCTGATTTATACCATTGGGAAAACCGAAATGGAGCGGACAATGATTGTTAACGCTCTTGGTCGCAAGTGGGAATTCACATTTACTACACTGGTTACTTTTGGTGGGGCCTTTTTTGCTTCGTTCCCGCTTTTCTACTCTACCAGTTTTGGCGGAGCCTACTGGGTTTGGATGGCCATACTGTTTTGTTTTGTAATACAGGCGGTATCGTATGAGTATCGCAGTAAGCCAAACAACTTTCTTGGTCATAAGACCTATGAAATATTCCTGTTCATCAACGGACTATTAGGGACTGTGCTGCTTGGCACTGCCGTTGCAACATTTTTCACGGGTTCGCAGTTTTCAATGGCAAAAATCAATTTGACAAACATCAATAATCCGGTTATTTCGTCGTGGGAAACGCCATGGCATGGCCTGGAGGCTGCACTTAACCTGCATAATATATCGCTGGGTTTGGCTGTATTCTTTTTAGCAAGGGTGTTAGCGCTGCTTTACTTCATGAACCATATCAATCACCCCGATATTCTTGCCCGTTCCCGTAAGCAACTTCTATACAATGCGATACCATTCCTGGTTTTCTTCCTAACCTTTGTGATCTGGTTGTTTGTACGTGAGGGATTTGCTGTAAACCCAACCACCGGCGACGTTTTTATGCAAAAACATAAGTATTTACTCAACCTTATTCAAATGCCCATTGTGTTAGTTTTATTCCTGGGTGGAGTGGTTCTTGTGCTTTGGGGCATTCTAAAATCGCTCCTTCAGCCTTACACCAAAGGGATTTGGTTTACAGGAATTGGCACTGTGCTTGCCGTACTTTCGCTATTCCTGATTGCCGGATACAACAACACCGCTTACTATCCATCAACCTTCAACTTGCAGCATTCGCTTACCATTTTCAACAGTTCATCGAGCAAATTCACCCTAACGGTGATGAGTATTGTTTCACTGTTAATACCCTTTGTGGTGGCATACATCTGGTATGCATGGAAGAGCATCAATATCAAGAAGATTGATGAGGAGGAGATGAAAAACGAAACCCATGTTTACTAATACTTACCGATTATGAGATTTATAAACGAAATACTTTGGTTTGCAAGCTGGCCGGTACTTATCTACGTAAGTTACCTGTTATCGGTTTGGGCTGTAAAGTTCTGGGAAAAGAAAAGCCCCAATGAGTTAAAATGATGTAGATTTGCCTGCATCAATATCAGCTTAATGAACATTTACAGGCTGCTTAAGCTTAACCGATCGATTAGGAGTAACCGCATAAAGTTACTCCTAATCTTTACTGCACACATCCTGAACCGACGATACTACTCAGTTCGGATCGACCCTATTTTTGCATGCAACCTACGCTGCCTGATGTGTTACTTTAGCAAAACCAGGAAACCGCAATCCCAAAAATTTGCAAGAGATGAGTTCGACCTGTTGGCTAAAAGTCTGTTTGGTAATGCCTTACAGGTAGTGGTTGGTTGTGGTGCAGAGCCAACCATTCACCCCGATTATATCTATCTGGTTGAACTGGCCCGAAGGTATAGGGTACCGCACGTAGGGCTGGTTACTAACGGACAGCTAATATCTAAAACCGATTTGGAAATCTTAAGCCGAGTGGGACTTAATGAACTTACTCTATCGGTTCACGGTGCAGGAAAGGAAACCTACGAACATTTCATGGTAGGTGCAAAGTGGGATAAACTAATAGAGATATTTGAAAACATCAATCTGCTTAAAAGTGATGGTAAGATTGATTTTTCGCTACGAGTTAACTACACGGCTAATCCTGATAATATTAAGGAACTACTGAATTTTTTCGATGTGTTTGGAAAATATCCCATAAATACCCTACAGGTAAGGCCTATTATGGATATTGGTGGTAGTTACTTTACCCCGTTCACCAACCAGAACATATCGGAATACAATAGTGTAATAGAAAGCTTACGCATAGAGTGCGGTAAACGTGGCGTTACGCTATTAGCCAATACACAAAATCCGGGCTATGGAGAGCAACGGGATAATCCAATAATAGCCCAAACATACAAGTATGTTTCCCCACAAGTAGTGGTTGACAGTAATTTTTACTGGAAAACTGAAAGTTACCGACATTTCCTTAGGCGAACAGGCTGGCATAGAACCATAGTAAAAACAATTCTTTACCCCCAAAAGCCCCATTTATCAACCGATTTGGCTGAGCGTTATGGTAGTCAATACGATGTTTTGTAAACAAAACAAGAAATTTAAGGTTAACTTTGCTATTGGAAAAAACAACGAAGTTGGAGCCTAAAATTGAAATATCACCTATAACAGAGTGGGGATTAAACCTGGCCTACCCATTGGTTATAGCAGGGCCATGCAGTGCTGAAAGTGAGGAACAGGTATTGTCTGCTGCCCATGTACTGGCTAGTGATGGTAGGGTAAAGGTTTTCAGGGCTGGTGTGTGGAAGCCCCGGACTCGCCCCGGTGGGTTTGAAGGAGCCGGTGAAAAGGGTTTGGAATGGCTAAAACGGGTGAAGGATGAAACCGGCTTAATCGTTACTACTGAGGTGGCTATGCCGCAGCACATAGAACTGGCTCTAAAGTATGGGATTGATATTTTGTGGGTGGGTGCACGTACTACCACAAACCCCTTTCTGGTGGAACAGCTGGCATCGGCGCTTGCCGGAACCAATATTCCTGTGCTGATTAAAAACCCCATTACCCCTGACCTTGAGCTTTGGATTGGCACCATTGAACGCCTGTGGCGTTCGGGTATAACGCGTTTAGTTGCCGTTCACCGTGGGTTCCACCCATACGAACGTTCACGATTACGCAATATCCCTAAGTGGGAACTTGCTATTGACCTTAAAAGCCGTATTCCCAGCTTGCCTATAATTTGCGACCCCAGCCATATTGCCGGAACGGCAAGTATGGTTTCCGAAATTGCCCAACGCTCCCTTGACCTTTCGATGGATGGGCTTATGGTTGAGGTTCATCCCAACCCTGCCTTGGCCCTCAGCGATGCCCGCCAGCAACTCACGCCCCAAGCTTTTCTGCAGATGCTGTCGGCATTAACTTTCCACCAATCCTCATCGGCTAACAATGAGTTTACCGATTTCCTGGAGCAGGTGCGTAACAAAATCGACTCCATCGATCAGCAAATCATTGAACTGCTCGCCAACCGCATGCGCTTGGTGGAGCAAATAGGGGAGTATAAACGAAATAATAACGTAACAGTTTTTCAGCTTCGTAGGTGGGAAAAAATCCTTGAATCGCGCATTGAGTGCGGTAAAAAATTGGGGCTCGATGAGGAATATATAAAAAGCCTGCTTCAGTTGGTTCATAAGGAATCCATAAAGAAACAGGCCGAAATATTGCGTGGCAATCGCCTAACCAACGGCGAGTAAGCCTTAATCGGTTATCTCGGTTAGCTTAAAATCGTATCCTTCCATTACGGGGTTCGAAAGCACTTTTGAACAGATT
>LUYY01000250.1 GCA_001603415.1 Bacteroidales bacterium Bact_07
ACCGGGTTCAGCTACCAGGCCGTGCTTCGCAACA
The DNA here is from genome assembly GCA_001603415.1 of Bacteroidales bacterium Bact_07. Classification (GTDB taxonomy): domain Bacteria; phylum Bacteroidota; class Bacteroidia; order Bacteroidales; family Tenuifilaceae; genus Tenuifilum. The sequence continues at coordinate 35 of LUYY01000250.1, forward strand.
GCAGCGGGCAGGTGCTGGCCAACCAGAGCGTGATGGTAAAGCTGAGCATAACCAGCTCCGATGGCTCCACCACCTACTACGCGGAGAGCCACAGTGTGACTACCAACCCGTTTGGCCTAATAAATGTTGTGGTAGGCGGGGGAACCGTTCTATCGGGAAACCTTGCAGCCGTTCCCTGGGGAACAGGGCAGCAGAGCCTGAAGGTGGAGGTAAGCACCAATGGGGGCACAACTTTCAGTGACCTGGGGAGTCAACCTATCCATGCCGTCCCCTACACCACTTACTCGGATAGCGCAAGGGTATCGTACCAATCGGCTCAGAGCACCACATCGCAACACTCTGAAAGCGCGACACAGGCAGTGTATTCCGATAGCGCAAGGGCCTCTTACATTTCGTATCAAAGCGCAGTATCGCATTACGCCGACTCAGCAGCCCGGGCGGGCTATGCTGATAGCATTAACTTGAGCTTCACCAAGAACCTGGTGGTGGTAGGCAAAGAGCCTTCCAACCCCGATGACCCCATCTTTGAGGTGAAGAACAGCAAGGGCGAGGTGCTTTTTGGGGTTTACCAGGAGGGTGTTCGTATAAACATTCCCGACAGCGCCATAACCAAGGGGGCCAAGGGTGGCTTTGCCGTGGGCGGGCTTACCAACCAGACCAAGGGAGGCCCGGTGGAGTACCTGCGCATTACCCCCGATAGCGCTAGGGTGTATGTAAAGCAGAAGGCCTGGAAAGGCGCCAAGGGTGGCTTTGCGGTTGGAGGGTTAACCAACCAGACTAAAACGGTGGTTGCACAGGATTTGCTTTTTGTCAACCCCGACTCGGCCAGAATTTACATCAATGAAAACCCAGTGAAAGGGGCTAAGGGTGGATTTGCGGTAGGTGGGCTCACCAACGGGAAAAGTATTGCGCAGCTTATTCAGCTTACCAAGGATAACTACCTGATTGGTTACGAGGCTGGGGCCAGCATTACTACCGGTCAGTTTAACTCCTTTTTAGGATTTCAGGCCGGTAAAGCAAACACTTCAGGGAATTGGAATACTTTCCTCGGTTATCAGACAGGATTAAATAATACAGGAAGCGATAACACATTCATTGGCTATCAGGCAGGCATGCTTCATCAGTTTGGAGGTGGTAATGTTTATTTAGGAAGCAAAGCTGGTGGTAATGCTCTAAATGGGGTACAAAATATTGCTATTGGGGAACAATCGGGGTTTAGTACAACTTCAGGATTTAAAAACATCTTCATAGGCTATATGGCCGGATATAGTAACACCAGTGGCTACAGTAATATATTTATTGGGAATGAGTCCGGTAAAAACAATACCGATGGCAACCGAAATATGTTTTTTGGAAATGGCTCAGGTTTTTCAAACACTTCCGGTTATGGCAATACATTTTTTGGTTTAGAAAGTGGCTATTATAATGTGAATGGATTCCGAAACCTATTTTTGGGTTACCGTTCGGGCTATAAAAATGTAGATGGCTCTGACAACTCATTCCTTGGCGATATGGCAGGTTCCAGTAACACTTCAGGAAATGAGAATACTTTTGTGGGGCAGGCATCAGGTGCCTCCAACGAAACGGGAAGAGATAATACTTTTTTGGGCTCCAATGTTGGTAGGGGGAATATTTCGGGGTCTAGCAATGTAATGGTGGGGCGTTTTACTGGGTACAATATAAATGGAAACTACAACACCTTTATTGGTACCCAAAGTGCAGCAAATTTTAACACGGGTTCTTTTACTGCAAGTAGTAATGTTTGCGTTGGTTACGCCAGTGGAACAGGATTAACCGATGGCAACTACAATATTTTTATCGGACAACAAACCGGAACTTATAACGGTTTCGAAAATGTTATCATTGGACATCAAGCTGGACAGAACAGTTCAGGGAATAGCAATGTTTTTATTGGATATAGGGCAGGTTATTCAGAGGTTAAAAGCAACAGACTGTATATTGCCAATTCAGAAGTTGATTCAACCCAAGCTCTAATATATGGAAGATTTGATAGTAAAGAGATAGCTCTTAATGCCCGAGTTGGAATAGGAACAACAATGCCTGATAAACAACTCCATGTAGTAGGTGATGCCCGAATAACCGGGAATATATATTATGGTACAGGATCAGATACATTAAATAAACCGGATTTTGTGTTTAAACCTTCTTACGCTAGGCGCCTCGATCCGCTGAGTGTTGAAAGATTCATTGCCCGGAATGGACATCTACCTTGGCTAACCAAAGCCTCGGACGAAAAGGATGGTGTTAACCTCACCCGCATGCAATTTGAAACGGTTGAAACCGTAGAGAACCTCCAGCTACAAATCATTCAACAACAAAAGGAGATAGAATCTCTAAAAGCCGAAGTTGAGGCCTTAAAGAAACTAATAAAGCAATAGCCATTAATTTTTGCACAAAAAAGCCGGTTCAATACCGGCCTTTTTTTTAGAAAATCGTATTTTTGTTTTACGTTAGACCTTATTTCTTGAAATTTGTAATATTCAATTGGCAGTTATCAAAAAAATATTGACTGATTAAACGTTTTTTTAATATATTTATCGAATTAAAGAATA
>LUYY01000251.1 GCA_001603415.1 Bacteroidales bacterium Bact_07
ACTTAAAGATTATTCCACGGTAACTCAAAAGCATGCCGGCAAGTGCTTTCTTATACCTAACTGTTTGGTGCTTGAGATGATCGGGGGCAACATTGTCGATATTTTTTATAAAAACTAATTCCTCCTTTAAATCGTTAAGATTTTCGATAAGTGCACCGTGACCACCAGGGCGGAAAAGCAAAGAGCCATCATCGTTACGGAAAGGATTATTGTCCATATCCACCGCAATGGTATCGGTAGAGGGTTTTTGAACCGAATAAGTGATATTAAGCATAACCTCATAGTGGTTCTCATAGAACGACTTAACCCGATCAATAAGCTGTTCAAATCCTGCAATGTGCTCGGGCGACACCGTAAGGTGAATATTTACATTGCCATGCTGATCGCGGGCATACTGAGCACCCTCAACCAAATGCTCCTCCATGGCCGTGCGAGCAATATCGCCATACTTATGGAATAAAATAAGAGCCTTAGGCATATTTCCGTAATTTAATCCATCTGGGCCAAGCAGCGTGTTTACAATGGGCAGGTAATCTTTACTTTCAATGAGTTCGTCCATTTTATATCCCTGCATCCAAAGTTCATTGTAGAGCTTATCGTAAAAAGGGAACTGTTTTATTCTATCAAAAAAGGTGAAAATGGTATTAAACCCCTTATCGTTGAAACAATCCAAACCCTTTACAGGATAGTCAGTCTGAAACTCGTATAGGTGCTTAAACATACGGGTTGCAGCACCCGAAGCAGGCACAAATTTCACCCTACTTCCATCAAAATCGCGATACATATCTATAAGGCTATCGAGCTCATCGCAATCCAACCGAATTATTCCATCGCCAACGGTGGCGGGCTTTACCAACTTCATGAAGGGGAACCCTTTTTTGAACGATTGAATTTGTTGCTCAACCATTTCGGGTGTTATTCCCTTTCGCTGCATCTGCACAATATCCTGCTGGCTATACATAGTGTTTTTATGTTTTGTTAGTTACATGCAATTGGAACAACCTACTGAGAGAATAATAGGGAAAAATATTACGTTCCGTTTCGTTTACAATAACAAAAATAAATCTTAATGAACGATATTAACTAAAAATGCTAATTTTTTTCCCAACCAAATAGCAATCTACACAAGTTTTTTGATGTTTCGGCATTGTTTATCTCAACAACACTTTCATCCTGAGCAGATTGAAATCGGGTTACCGTGATGATATCGTTTGCCTTTCCTTCAGCATTAAAGTTAACAACAACCCTTGAAGGATAAAAATTCTGGAAATGATCCATGCAAAAGGTATTGTAAGCCCAATCAATATACCTCACGTTATTCACATGTCGGTTCATATCGATATCGCCTATCCGAACATCGAAACGCTCAATGTATTCCGGGTTAGTAATCTGTTCAGCCAGTTTTGATGCATTATGGGGTAGTGCACTTCGGTTGGCAAAATTAAAATCGGAATACCAGTCGGAACGAACAGGGCGGCGGGTTTGAATATTTAACACCAACCAGCTCGACGTTGCTGCGATAATTTTACTGCCTTGCTGATCGAATATCTCAAAATCGCGAAGGGCAAAAACACCATCTACTCCGCGTGGCCAGGTAATTATAGTTACCTCGTCGGTCCATTGCGGTAACCTATATATTTCGACCTCGACACGCGAAAGCACCCAAAACCAGTTCTTTTGCAAAAGATGTTCCCAACCATATCCCAAAAGATGGGCATGCTCCCAAGCAATTTCCTGTAAGTAATTAAACAAAGCGGTTACCGTAAGCCTTTGATTAAAATCAACCTCGTAGGAATGAACTTTTAATGCATGCCTATGGTATTGGGGAAACCGATAAGCGTCAAGATCCATAAATTTATCTATTTCGACGAAAATTTTTCAATAAACCGCTTGCTGTCGATGATATAGCGAGTATGAGTACCTCTACCTATCTCTCCCTCCTTGTCCCAGGCTACCACTTCAAACACAAGCTTTTTACCATCTACTTCCTTGAGTATGGCCTTGCTATAAACCTCCCACCCCATTGGTGTGGCTTTGGTGTGTTTTACACAAACCTCTGTTCCAACAGTATTGAAACCCTCAGGCAAATGGGGCAAAACGGCATTAAGAGCTGCCTTTTCCATGAGTGCCACCATTGCCGGCGTAGCAAATACATCCACTAACCCCGATCCATACCTTGATGCGGTATTATCCTTGGTAACTATTTCGGTTGCAGTGTAATCAACACCTACAGGAATATTAAACTCCATACCATTAGTATTTTTAATGCTTTTACAAAGATATTAACAATTTTCAACTTAGAGCATTTATTCCTATTTTTGCTGGGAAATCAAGTTTAAACAGCTATGAGCAAGGTAATTATTGAAAAACTAACCGATGATCAAATTGCCAAGATGGGCATAAGGAATTGGCCTATCTGGACAAAAGAAGTATCAACTTTTGATTGGTATTACGACACCGAAGAAGAGTGTTTGATACTTGATGGCGAGGTGGATGTGAAAACCGACGAAGGCATTTATACCGTTAAGGCAGGCGATTTTGTTACCTTTAAGAAAGGGTTAACGTGTGTATGGAACGTTAAAAAACCCATTCGTAAACATTACAACTTTAAGTGATTATAATTAGCCGAAAGCTATAATTACCCTTAAAACAAAGGGTTAAAATCAGAAAAGAGACGTTTGATGCGTCTCTTTTCTGCTTTATTTCATTGCCTTAGAATTACTTTACGCTTTCAGCTATTTTTTTTGCCAACTCATCGAATTGCTGCAACTTTTCGGCATTGGGTTTGCCATAGATTTCGGCAGGTTCCGCAACTAACTCCAGTTTACACTCCTCGGCAAACATTTTCAAATTTTTAACTCCTCCACCATTCCAGCTATAGCTGCCAAATAGCGCCAGCTTTTTATTCTTTATACCCATGTGGGTAAGTTCACGCGTGAGTTGTTCCATAAGCGGAAACATTTCCGAGTTGTATGCGCATGAGCCCAATACAAGGCCGCGGTATTTCCAAATCTCATTAATAAGATGGCTGATATGAGTTCGCGAAACATCGTGAATGCGAATGTTCTTAACCCCATTCTCCGCTATTTTACGGCCAATGTAATCGGCAATATCTTCAGTATTCCCATACATCGATGCAAAGATGATAACAACGCCCTCCTCGGCTTCATAGCGGCTCCAGCGGTCGTAGAGTTCAATTACCTTGCTTGGGTTTGATCGCCATATAGGGCCATGGGTCGATGCCACAACTTTAATTGGGATACCCTTAAGCTTTGCAAAAGCTTTTTGTACCATGTTGCTGTATTTCCCTACTATATTAGAGTAGTAGCGGCGCATTTCATCCTCAAAGAAATCGAAATTGATTTCATCGTCAAATATTCCGCCATCTAGTGCGCCAAAGCTACCAAAGGCGTCGCCTGAGAAAAGGATTTGTTCGGTTTCATCGTAGGTCATCATGGTTTCGGGCCAATGAACCCAGGGGGTCATAACAAATTTCAGTTTATGATGGCCAAGGTCTAGGGTATCGCCATCGTCAACCTGAATAAGGTTATCCTTAATGCTCCAGTAGGCTTCAACCATTTTAAAGGTTTTTGCATTTCCAACAAGCTTAACCCCCTTAAAATGATTAAAAATCTCCTTAATCTCCCCTGAATGGTCGGGTTCCATGTGGTTGATGATCAGGTAATCCAGCGAGCGTCCATTAAGCAATGACTCAATACGTTCAATATAATTACCTGCCGCACGATCCTCAATGGTGTCGACCAATGCGGTTTTATCATCAATAATTAGGAAAGAATTGTATGCAACGCCTCTATCCAAAGGCCAAATGTTCTCAAAAAGCCTCTTACGGCGGTCGTTCACCCCTATCCAGTGAACTTTCCCAACAACAGGCACATTGTAATACATATTGTTAACGGTATTTTAGTTTTCAAATCTTTTGCAAAGGTAGAAAGTAAAAGGGAAACATTAAACGTCACAAATGTTGTTAAAAATCAATCTAAATAAAAATAGAAAAGTAACGATTTGGTAAATTTTAGTAATCTCAAGTAATAACTGGGGTTTTAAACTCAAAAAAAGAAGCTGCCTTTTGAAGACAGCCTCTTTAACTCTTTAAAAAAATATTACTTATTGCTTAAGTAGATTGAGAACTCCCAAGGTTTTAAGGTTACTCTCTCATCCTTTATGAACTCCCTGGTGCTATTGCTGAAATACTCTATATAGTTTGTGTTTAAATGTGCGTCGCCAGTAAAATTGAATGTCTGTTCTTTAGCCGACAGGTTGAAAATAGCAAATAGCTTTTGGGTTTCATTCTCGCGGGTGAATGCAAAAATTGAGCTATCGGCAGTAGTGGTAATGCGGAAAATATCGGCGCCTCTATCACCGGCATCAAGAACGTTGGCAACCTTTTTTAGGGCAGTAAGTTTTTTGTAGAATTCGGTTAAGCCATTCGCATCGGTCCAATCAATTTGATCCTTTTCAAAGAATTGTAATCGACGGTTAAATCCCACCTCCTGACCGCTGTAAATTAATGGCATACCATCGATAACAAAGGTAAGTGCGGCCATGGCCTTGACAGCATCGCCCATGCGTTCGAATTCAGTTCCATTCCATGAGTTCTCATCGTGATTGGTTATGAAGTTCATCTTGATGGTGTTCTTAGGGTAAGTAGCAGTCTTTTTAAGTAGATATTGTTCCAAATCAACTACGTTTTTCTTGCCCTGGGCAATGGTATTCATGATGTGATGGAATTCCCATGCGTAATCGGCATCAAAAGCATATTTCTGAAGTTCAGGGGTTTCGGCCTCGGCAAGCATGAAAATGGGTTTGCCAAGTTTATTCAGCTCAGCACGAGCCTCGTTCCAGAAATCGGTTGGCACTTCTGCTGCCACATCACAACGGAAGCCATCAAGGTCAATCTCTTTAACCCAATACTTGAGCATATCAATCATATACCTGCGAAGTTCTGGTTTAGTGTAATCGAGCTTAGCCACATCGGTCCAATCGAATGGTGAAACTACCCTACCCGATGAATCGCGAACATACCAATCGGGATGATCGGCCATTAGCACTGCATCGTGCGAGGTGTGGTTTGCCACAATATCAATAATAACCTTCATTCCTAGCTCATGTGCCTTTGCTACCACAGCCTTAAAATCCTCTAATGTTCCATACTCGGGATTAATACCGTAGTAATCCTTTACAGAGTAGTAACTGCCTAAGGTTCCTTTACGATTTTCAACTCCAATGGGATGAATGGGCATGAACCAAAGGATATCTACACCCAAATCCTTTAAACGGGGCAAGTGTTGCTCAAAAGCTTTAAAGGTTCCCTCGGGCGTGTATTGCCTAACATTTACTTCGTAAATAGTGGCATTGTAAGCCCAAGCGGGATGCTCCACTCTGAATGGTTCAACCTCTTTGGGTTGTTGCTTACACGAAGCAAACACCATTGTTGCAGCAATTAGGGCTGCAAACAAAATGTTTCTCAAGCTAAATAGATTCTTTTGTCTCATATTACTATTGGTTAATTTGAAATTGATTTATCAGTTTTCACACGTTTGCGATTATAAAACGCCTGAAAATACAAGCACTTGCTAATATACTCATTTTTTTTGGGGGGGAATTACAGG
>LUYY01000252.1 GCA_001603415.1 Bacteroidales bacterium Bact_07
GAATAAACTTATCAAATAGTGTGCAAAAAATTAAAAAAGTGGGCTTATTAAACGAGCCAAGGCCTCCTTATAGCTGTTCTTTAAGGGGCGCTTACTCCAGCTTTGTGGTGTAATGACTTGGCTTTGAACGAGGTTTGAAAGGTAGTTCTCCTCAAGCCTCTCAGTAATCTGGTTATCGTAAATGAATGCAGCCACCTCAAAATTATCCTCAAAACTCCGGATATCCATGTTTGCTGAACCCACCATAGCCAACTTACTATCAATTGTCATAACCTTTGAATGGTTAAAACCATTTTGATAAAGGTAAACCTTTATGCCTGCCTCCAGCAGCTCGGAAACGTAGGAAAGTGAACTCCAGTAAACGATGGTGGAATCAGATTTGCCGGGTAAAACTAAACGAACATCAACTCCGCTCAATGACGCAGTTTTAAGAGCGGTGAGAATGCTCTCGTTGGGGATAAAGTATGGCGTTGAAATGTAAATATGCCTATTGGCACGTGTTATAGCGTGAAAAAATGCTTGCATGATGCTTGCCCAATCGGAATCGGGACCACTGGTAACAATTTGCAGGGGATGATAATTAGTAATGGTGGGCTGAGGGAAATAAATATGGCGTTCCTTGAGAATATTTCCCGTTACAAAGTACCAGTCGATAAGGAAGATAACCTGTAGTGAATGAACTGCCTCACCCTCAATCTTCAGCATGGTATCGTACCACTGCCCAAGCCTTCGGGTGCCTTCGATGTAGCGGTCGGCAATGTTCATGCCCCCCAGATATCCAATTTTACCATCAACAACCACTATTTTACGGTGGTTTCTGTAATTTACCCTGCTGGTGAGCAAAGGGAATCGGACCTCCATGAACGGATAAATCTCAATCCCTGCATCACGCAGTTCCTGAACGAACTTTTTGGGAAGGCTCCAACTACCCACATCATCGAACAGTACCCTTACCTTAACACCCTCTTTAGCTTTGGTTATCAGAATATTCTTTATCCTATTTCCCAGTTTATCGTTATTGATTATGTAAAATTCTATATGAATGCTGGTAGTGGCAGTATAAAGCGATTCGATTATAGAATCAAAGGCATCGGTACCGGTCTGAAAAATTTCAACATTATTCCGTTCTGTAAGTAATGCCTTACTGTTATTGAGCAAAAGCGTTATAATGCTTGAATGATCGGTTAACCTGTCATGAATGTCAGTTTTGCTTGAAAACCGAATTACCTGCTTGTGGCTTAAATACTCAATTTGCTCAATATCTTGAATTTCCTTACGGCTAAAAAGCTTTTCTTTTCTTCGATTTTGACCAAAAAATATGTAAAGCAATAAACCTAGTATTGGTAAAGAGATGAGAAGTAAAACCCAAGTTGATGTTTTTGCAGGGTCGCGTTTCTCGTGTATAATCATTGCCGCTGTTGAGAGAACGGTAAAGATGTAAATTGTCCACAGTAAAGTGGTTAAATGATTTAGGAAAGTATTGGTTAAAATATTTAAGGTAACCATACCCAAATTTTTCTCTAAGAAAGAAAAATTCAGGTAAATATGCAAATGCAGTTACTTAAAGGGTGAGTTGGGCTCCTTGGCCATGTATCCGTATAAAAGTCTATCGATCACGGTGGGCAGAATGCGTTGGGCCAGTACCGATATTTTACCTTCAGTACCCATTATAATATTTCTACGACGTTTAACAATTCCTTTAACAATGATTTTGGCTACCTCCTCGGGTGTCATCATGTTTTTCTCATCGCGGGGCGACATACCCTGCGGGGTACCATCGGCGGTTAATGCCGAAAATCTAACGTTGGTAGCCGTAAAGCCAGGTGCAGCAATCATTACATGCAGCCCGTTTTTAAGGTTTTCGATGCGCAAGGTTTCCAAAAAACCATGCATGGCGAATTTTGATGCTGAATAGCCACACCTACCGGGTAAACCATGGAACCCAGCTATGGAACTAACTCCCACAACCGAACCATTTGATTCGAGTAGGTATGGTAAAGCGAATTTGGTGCAGTAAACTGTTCCCCAAAAGTTCACATCCATTAAATGGCGAATAACTTTAAGGTCGACATCCTTAAAAAGGGCGCGCATCGAAACACCGGCATTGTTTACAAGTATATCAATGTGGCCAAATTTTGTTACTGCCTGATCGATTAAATTTTTGCATTCGGTTTCGTTGGTAACATCGGTTTTTACAGCAATCACCTCTATGCCATTACTGGCCATATCATCAGCAATAACATTCAGCTCATCGATATTACGTGCACCAATAACCAACTTGGTGTTAAACTTTGAAAACTCGTATGCAAGTGCTTTACCAATGCCCGATGATGCACCAGTTATTACCACAACTTTCCCTGATAGTTTTTTTAATGCTTTTGACATGTTTTTTTGAATTTTCTACAGCTAATGTACCAATTAAAGGATTATAAAAGTTTGAATTATTGTTAAAGAGTGATTTTTAATTTTTTTAACAAATTTCATTAATTTGATATTCAATTGGTAATCTATTTTTCAGAGATGAAATGAAAGAAAAATTTGTATTTTTTAAAGAAAGAATCTACCTTTGCGACGCAAAAAAAGGAAAGAAGTTCTCAATACATTAGGTAGATTCAGTAGCTCAGTAGGTAGAGCACATCCCTTTTAAGGATGGGGTCCTGGGTTCGAATCCCAGCTGAATCACCAAAAAGCCCGATGGAAACGTCGGGCTTTTTTTTGATAGTTAAAAGAAAGTGAGAGGTGAAAAGTTGAAGGGGGGTGTGAGGCGATAAATGGAAGTGTGAGTAATAATGAAAAGATAGTTGAACATCGTCCAATGCGAATGATCCAAAAAAAAGGTCGGATAATTATCCGACCTTTTTATTCATAGGAGCTGTCAATTATTTTGCTTTGGATGTTAGTATCTCGAAGCCATACGGTTTAAGTGTAACTTTAAGGTTTCCACTCTGATAGGAATATGGTGAATTGAAGTTCGGATACAACGCGCTATCGGATAAATAATCAGGCAGTTGAATTTCAACGGTTTGTTCCAGGCTCGATTTGTTGAAGACAATAACTGCAGCGTTACCAAAATATTTACGAAGGTAGGCATAGATATTATCGGTAACAACAAGTGTTTGGAACGATCCATAAACCATTGCCAGGTTATCCCTGCGGATATTTACCAATTTGGTTATGGTTTCAAGGGTTTGCTGTTCGTGAGCTGATAATCCATCAAACTTCATCATACGGCGGTTATCGGGGTCGTTGCCACCAGGCATCCCAAATTCATCGCCGTAGTATATGGTTGGAACACCGGGAATTGTCATGTTGAATGCATTAAGCATGCAAAGCTTAGCATAGGCCGTGCTATCGCCAACACCAATTTCGCGAGTCCAACCAGCCTTTTTGGCATCCTCATCGAAACGAAGAGCTCCGCCGGCATAGGAAATGAATCGGGCTCTATCCTGATTACCCGAGATGTATCCCATTAGGTTGATCCAGCCAAAGTAATTGAATGTTTGGTGCAATGCGCCATCGAGCTTGGTAAAGGGGTAGTCGTTGCGGGCAAATGCAGCAACCGAGGCATCGTAGATGTTAAAGTCGAACTGGGCATCGAGCATGCCACTGCCGATGTAGCTTGCAATAAGCTCATAGCTACCGTAGGTTTCACCTATTTGGTAAACCGATTTATTGGGTATTGTTAGCTTAATTTTTTGGGTTAGCCTACGCCAAAAGTTTTCGTGTATATGCTTGGTAGCATCGTGGCGGAATCCATCGAGATCGTAATGGGTAACCCAGAACAAGGCTGAGTCGGTCATGGGCTCATAAACCTCAGGACGTTCGAGGTCGAGGGTTGGCAGGAATGTGTCGAACCATGTGGTTAAACGGTACTCGTCCCATCGCTCGGTATTAAGCGAACCATCGGGCAGGTAAAGCGAGGTAGCCCAATCGGGGTGGTTTTTATAGAGGGGATGTTCCTGATGAACATGGTTGGCAACATAATCGAGAATAACATTCATGTTGCGTTTATGGGCTTCGGCTATTAACTCGTTAAGTTCGGCCTCGGTTCCAAACCTAAAATCGACCTTGGAAGAAGAAACAGGCCAATAACCGTGGTAACCCGAGAACTTGGTGCGAGGTTCTGGGTATAATCCCCAGGCCCCCAAAGGGTTTTGTGTTATTGGTGAAAGCCATATAGTATTGATTCCCAGTTTAGTAAAGTATCCTTCCTCAACCTTTTTTGTAACACCGGCAATATCGCCACCAAAGTAATTGGCTTTAGGGTGAATTTCGGGATCGTTAACCTTGAAATCGTTAGTAGGATTGCCATTGCAAAAACGGTCAACCATGAGGAAGTACATAATCTGAGCATGCTTATCGCTGCGGGTAAGCTGTGAGGGATTGGTAACCACCCTGTTCCCCTCCAGGGGAATCAGAAGGTTATTTGATTCGCCATGTTGATTGTAAGCCCAAATTCTTAGATGGGAACGCTTGTGGTTACGGGCATTATCAGGGATGGTGATTTCGTAACAACCATCCTTAGCCTTAATAAATTCGCCATCCAACAAGTAGTTCTGCCACAATACAATAAATCTATTTATATCACCTATGGCTTTAATTTTTAACCTATTCCCATTAACGGAAAAAGGAATTAGTTTAGGAAGCAAGTCGGGGTTATTATTCCCAACGACAAGCACAGAGTTGTAACCGCCCATCCCGTTATCCTCAAAAGCTGGGTTAGCAGGATCGAGCATCCATTTGCCATCGACAACAACCTGGTAGTGGTATTTCCCGGGGTTTAAGAGCATGGTGGTCTTGTAAACCTTGCCATCGAATGAAAGGTTGGTTGCCTTTGGGTTCCAATCGTTAATTTGGCCAGCCAGCTGAACGCTATTTACTTTTTTGCCCTGAGGGTCGAAGGTGAAGGTTACGGGTAACTTTCGGTTTTTTCGAACCAAAAGGCAATAGCCATCGCCCTTAGCCCAAACAGTAATGGTAGATAATGAGGGTAATGATTGGTTATCGACTTTTAGCGTGAGGTAAGCCTTATCCCCGGAAAGGCTAAACTGAAAAGGCGAAGGTATTGATATGGAATCAATTACCGTAGGATCGGGGAAATAATCGGTTAGGTAAACCAAGGTACTATCGCTGGCAAGCTGTATTGCCGAAAGCGGATTACCGACAACCGGATTGGTTGTGGCGTAATCGATTTGTAAACCCTTTTGGCATGAACTTAGCAAAAAGGTTACAATAACAACTGGTAATAAATTGTATTTCATATCGATATAATATATTTCTTTTTACTTTAGCTCGATAATCATGGCAGAGCGAGGCGAGAGCTGGATTTTGGAAAGGTTATCAAGTCTTTTTCCGGTAATGATATCGATTCCTTCGGTTTTGTTTGCCAGAAACTCTGCAAAGCGATTAGTATCGAGCATCTTAGGTTGATAGCCGTTATGCAGGATTACCATTACGGTTTGCTCTGCATTGTGGCGGAAGTAAACATACACCTCGTTTTCGGGAATGAAATGGGTTAACTTACCATTGTGAATGGCAGAGGCTGTTTTACGCCAGTTCAGGATGGTTGCCATGTAATTCCAAATCTCATTCTGACGTTTTGTTCTACCCTCTTCGGTAAAAGCCGATTTGGTATCGGTAGGCCAACCGCCGGGAAAGTCGCGGCGAATATCGCCATGACCCTTGGCATCATCGCCGGGCAGTAAAATCTCAGTTCCGTAGTAAATTTGAGGGATTCCGCGAGTTGTTAGCAGGAATGCCATGGCCAGTTTTAGTCGCCCTAAAGCTTGCGAGGAATCGCGCTGAAAGCGACCGATATCGTGATTATCGGCAAAAATAAAGAGATTATTAGGATTTGGGTAAACAAAATCGTGGGCAATAATCTCGTAAAGGCGAGCCAAACCCGTGTCCCATCCCTGCTGCTCATCAAATGCTTTTTGCATGGCAAACATCAGGGGGAAATCCATTACTACCTTGAGGTTTGAGTTGTAGCCATCGCGGTTGTTGGCATCCTTTTGCCAGTAAGCCACCCAAGCCGGATAGTTTACCCAGGTTTCGCCAACGATGCTGAAATTGGGGTACTCATTCTGAACAGCTGCGCACCAGCGCGACATGAAGTGCTTATCGCAATACGGATGGGTATCCATACGGATACCGTCAAGTCCGGCGTACTCAATCCACCAGATACTGTTCTGTACGAGGTAGTTGGCAAGGTATGGGTTTCGCTGGTTAAGGTCGGGCATGTGGCCATCGAACCAACCATCGGCCATAAGGCTACTATCGGCAACCGATGCGTGAGGGTCGAATGTGGTGGGTATGCGGTAGTTTGTGCGCTTAAAATCGGGATAAAGGTTGAACCAGGTTTTCATGGGCACATCCTTCATCCACCAGTGCTCACCGCCACAATGGTTGAAGACCATGTCCTTTATCACCTTTAAGCCCTGAGCATGGGCTTTATCGATAAAATCCTTGTAAAGTTCATTGCTGCCCAAGCGAGGGTCAACCCTGTAAAAATCGGTGATGGCATAGCCATGATACGACCACGAGGGTTGATTGCTCTCGAGCACAGGATTAAGCCAAAGGGCGGTTACGCCAAGTTGCTTAAAGTAATCGAGGTGATTAGCAATGCCCTGAATGTCGCCGCCGTGACGGGCGTAAGGTTCGTTGCGGTCAACCTTATCGGTATAGCCATTTACCTGATCGGTAGAGGGATTGCCGTTGGAAAACCTATCGGGGTAAACCAGGTAAACCACATCGGAATTGTCAAAGCCCTTTCGGTCGGCTGAGCCATTTTGACGAGCTTTAAGCTCGTAGGCATAGGTAATTGGCTTGCCCTTGGGAAAAGTAAACTTAATATCGATATTTCCGGGTATGGCATCGGGCTTAATGGCCAGGTTAATGAAGAGGTAGTTAGGGTTTTCAACTTTATCGACCCCTAAAAAATCGACATTGGGATTGCCGATTGAAACCTGAGCCGAGGCAATATTTTTGCCGTAAACCAGGAGTTGAAGGTTCGGATTTTTCATACCAACCCACCAGCAAGGCGGTTCGATACGCTCAATTGGTTTTTGAGCAAGAGATGTCATCGCCATAAGCGTTAAAGACATCAGTAAAGATAAATGGATTTTGTTCATGGTTATTGGTTTTAGACTGATTTTTTGAAAAAACAAAAAGGGCTGTCAGGGAAACCCCAACAGCCCAAAAAACTAGTATATATCTACTTGGAAATGAATGGTTTTGTTACCACATGGACAAAAATCCGGGATATGGAACAAGCTATTCATTATCCACGACCAATGGCATTAAGATCGGCAAAAGCTTCCTTCAATCGGGCAACAATAGACTCTTCGCCTTTACGAAGCCAAACGCGAGGGTCGTAATACTTCTTGTTAGGAGCATCGTCGCCTTCGGGATTTCCAATCTGGCCCTGCAGGTACCCCTTCTTGGCTTCGTAGTAGTTCTTGATACCCTCCCAGAAAGCCCATTGCAAATCGGTATCGATGTTCATCTTGATAACGCCATAGCTGATAGCCTCGGCAATCTTTTCCTTTTCCGAACCGCTACCGCCATGGAATACAAAGTTTACAGGCTTATCGGCAGTTGCAAATTTTTTCTTAATTAGCTCCTGTGAATTCTTAAGAATGATTGGGTTAAGAACCACATTACCGGGTTTGTACACGCCGTGCACATTACCAAACGAAGCAGCGATGGTAAAGTTAGGGCTAATCTTCATTAGCTCCTCGTAAGCGTAAGCCACTTCTTCGGGCTGAGTGTATAGTCTGGAGCTATCAACACCAGTATTGTCAACACCATCCTCTTCGCCACCGGTAACGCCAAGTTCAATTTCGAGGGTCATGCCCATTTTGGCCATACGTTCAAGGTAACGCTTGCAGATATCGATGTTTTCGTGCAGGGGTTCTTCGGACAGATCAAGCATATGAGAGCTAAACAGGGGTTTTCCGGTTTCGCTGAAATGCTTTTCGCCAGCATCGAGCAACCCATCAATCCATGGAAGGAGCTTTTTAGCGGCATGGTCAGTATGAAGCACCACAGGAACGCCGTAGGCTTCGGCAAGCAGATGAACGTGTTTGGCTCCACTGATAGCTCCTAAAATGCTTGCCCGTTGGCCATCGTTCGATAACGATTTACCTGCAATAAACGAAGCCCCACTGTTTGAGAACTGAATAATAACCGGTGAGCCCACCTCACGAGCGGTCTCCAGCACGGCATTCATTGTGTTTGTTCCAGTTACATTAACAGCAGGAAGAGCAAATTGCTCAGCTTTGGCAATTGCAAACAGATCCTGTAACTCTTTTCCGGTTATTACGCCTGGTTTAAAACGTTTCATGATTATGTAGTTTAATTATAAATCCAATGCAAAGGTAATCTTTTTATTTCAGGCTTAGAAAATCTGTTTTTGAACCGGAATGTTAACGGAACCTGAAGCTGGAACATTTTGCTCAACTCCGTAAACCTTTAAGGTAATTGCATTTCCGCTCTCGTTATTAATAGTAACTTGAGAGTTTGTTACAATGATTTTGAGAATATTGTCGCGGAACCAAACCTTAAAGCTGTAAGATTTCCATTTATCGGGAATTAAGGGATTGAAAGTGAGCATATTGTTGCGAACGCGCATACCACCAAATCCCTCAACAATGGATATCCATGTACCTGCCATACTGGTAATGTGAAGCCCTTCCCTTACCTCACGGTTATAATCGTCAAGGTCTAAACGAGCGGTACGCAGGTAAAGTTCGTAAGCCTTTTCGACATTGCCTATGCGAGAAGCCAGAACACTATGAACACAAGGCGAAAGCGACGATTCGTGAACGGTACGAGCTTCGTAAAACTCGTAGTTACGTTTAATGGTATTGGTATCGTAACGATCTTCAAGGAAGTAAAGACCCTGAAGAACATCGGCCTGTTTGATGAAGCATGAACGTAGAATGCGGTCCCAGCTCCATTTCTGGTTCAATGGACGCTCCTTGGGATCGAGATCCTTTACAAGGATTTGCTCCTTATCCATGTAACCCTCCTGCTGCAAGAAAATACCTAATTTTTCATCAACAGGGAAGAACATGTTATTGCGAATCTCGCGCCACTTGGCCATTTCGTTAGATTCATCGAAATTGATGGATTTGACTAATTCTGCATACTTAGCAGGGTCGGATGACTTTACGTAGCCGGCAACCTCTTCGGCATACTCCATGCACCAGCAAGCAATAGTGCTGGTGTACCAGTTGTTATTTACGTTATTCTCATACTCATTGGGACCGGTAACGCCAAGCATAACATATTTGCCCTTCTCCTGCGAGAAGTTAACGCGCTGAGCCCAGAAACGAGCAATGGCAATGAGGACCTCAAGGCCAAAGTTTATCAAATAGCTCTTATCGCCTGTGTAGCGAACATAATTGTAGATAGCAAATGCAATGGCTCCATTACGGTGAATCTCCTCAAAAGTAATTTCCCACTCGTTGTGGCATTCCTCACCATTCATGGTAACCATGGGGTAAAGGGCTGCGCCATTGGTAAATCCAAGTTTTTGAGCATTTTCAATAGCCTTGCCAAGCTGTTTGAAGCGATAAAGCAAAAGCTGACGAGCCACCTTTTGTCCGTGGGTAACCATGTAGAAGGGCAAGCAGTAAGCTTCGGTATCCCAATAGGTTGAACCACCATATTTTTCGCCGGTAAAGCCTTTGGGGCCAATATTCAGGCGTTCGTCCTTACCGGTGTATGTTTGGCTGAGCTGGAAAATGTTAAAACGAATACCCTGCTGAGCAGCAACATCGCCTTCAATTGTTATATCGCTGTGCTGCCAGATTTCAGCCCATGCGTTACGCTGCTCGTCAATCATTTTATCGAAACCTTTCGACACTGCTGTATCGATGAGTTTTTCGAGAACCTTAGGGAAAGTGCCTTTCTCGTGATTTAAGCTCGAAATAACTGCGGCATACTTGTAAAGAGTGATCTCATCGCCAGCCTTAGCGCTAAGGGTAAACCTGTTATCGACATACATAGACGAAGTGTTTACCTGGGGCTGAACATTTTGATGTTGACCATTAACGTAAATAAAATTGCGCATGGCATGCCCAACATGGAAATCGAGCTTTTTAGTGCGGCTTACAATGTAACTAAAAGAGGGTGTTCCTTTAATGTCAACCACTTCCCAGAATTTTTCGCCGTAGTTTGAATCCTCATTGTGAACATCGGCATCGAGGTATGGACGAAGTTCAATGGTGGCATTAGCGTTAAGGGGTTTAACCGAATAACGGATTACGCCAAGTTCGGTATCGACCATGCTCAGGAAGCGGGTTGATTTCACGGCCAATTTGATGCCATTCTGCATCTCGGCAATGAACGAGCGCTCAAGGAAGCCCTCCTTCATGTTCAAAACTCTTCGGAAGTCCTGTACCTTGCACTTAGCCAGGTCGAGTTCTTCGCCATTTACAATTACGTTAATGCCAATCCAGTTGGTAGAGTTGATAACCTTGGCGAAATACTCAGGATAGCCGTTTTTCCACCAACCCACTCGGGTTTTATCGGGATAGTAAACGCCACCAATGTAGCTACCCTGAAGCGTGCTACCGGTGAATTTCTCTTCGAAGTTAGCACGCTGTCCCATTGCACCATTGCCAATACTGAAAATACTTTCCGAAGCGCGGGTATTCTCAGGAACAAATCCCTCTTCAATGATGCACCACTCGTCGTGTTTAAGATAAGGGTTCATATCGATTTATTTTTTTAAAAATAGTTCAACTAATTTGTTGTATGTAAAACCTTTAAGATTCGGAACAACCACATTGGCGCGGTTTAGAATTTGCGGATTGCCAATTCCAACGGTGCGCATACCGGCATTAATGGCAGCCTCAATACCAGCTTCAGCATCCTCAAATAC
This sequence comes from Bacteroidales bacterium Bact_07, assembly GCA_001603415.1. Taxonomy (GTDB): domain Bacteria; phylum Bacteroidota; class Bacteroidia; order Bacteroidales; family Tenuifilaceae; genus Tenuifilum. The sequence goes on from LUYY01000252.1 coordinate 10,895, forward strand.
AACACAGAACTCAGGATTAACGCTAAGTGCATTTGCTGCTGTAAGGAAAATATCGGGGGCGGGTTTGGCTACGGTAACTGAATTGCCGTCGATTACGGCATCAAAATGGTTCTTTAAACCAATACGTTCAAGGATCAGGGGCGAGTTTTTACTGGCCGAACCCAGCGAAAGTTTTACCCCGTTAGCCCTAAGGTCCTCAAGCAATTCCTTTGCTCCCGGAAGAATTTCGTCGGGTGTCATCCTTTGGATATACTCCACATACCAAGCGTTTTTCTTGGCTGCCATTCGCTCCATTTCCTCTTGAGGGAACGATAAGCCGCCCACTTCAAGCAAAATTTCCAGCGAGCGCATGCGGCTAACGCCTTTCAGGCGCTCGTTGTGTTGTTCCGTAAACTCAAAGCCCAACTCATTTGCAAGACGTTTCCAAGCCAAGTAGTGATACTTTGCGGTATCGACCACTACCCCATCCAAATCGAAAATACAAGCTTTAATGTCGTTCATCGGGTTAAGCCTTTTTCTCCTTTACAAAAAGAATAGCACTTGCCGATGCCAAAAGCATTGAGATACCGGCAAGAACAATCATAAAAATAGCCTTTTCGTAGAAAACGAATTTAAGGATAGTTCCAAGCAGCAAACCGCTAACAATTTGAGGAACCACCACGGTGATATTGAAAATACCCATATATACCCCCATTCTATCGGCAGGTAACGAGCGAGCCAAGATAGCGTAGGGCATGGCAAGTATAGCAGCCCAGGCAATACCAACGCCAATCATTGAAAAAATAAGTGCATACTGTCCGGTGAAGATATACATAGATAAGTAGCCCAATGCGCCTAAAAGAAGCGAAATGGAGTAAGTTTTTACTCTACCCAAGCGATTAGCTATCTTGTCGAGGAAAATGGCAAAAATGGCTGCAAAAACGCTATATAAACCAAATAAAACACCAACCCAGTTAGCTGCTTCGTTGTATTCAGGTGAGGAAGAATCGCCAATAGCCGTACCCCAGATATGCTGGGCAACGGCTGGTGTGGTATAAACCCACATGGCAAACAATGCAAACCACGAGAAGAACTGAACAATAGCCAGTTTTCCCATTATGCCGGGCATTGATGTAAGTGTTTGCCAAAAACTCTTCTTTTCGGTTTCTACAACAGTATCATCGGATTGGTTGTACTGCTTAAACTCTTCGGGGCTATACTCTTTAGTGGTAAATACAGTCCACAAAACCGAAACCAGCAATATAGAACCGCCAATATAAAACGACCAAATTACTGAAGGTGGTACATGTCCTTCGGGAGCAGTATTTCCAACACCAAGAACGTTAGTTAGAACAAACGGCAAGAAAGAACCAATTACGGCTCCCAAGTTGATGAGCAAGGTTTGAACCGAATAGCCTGTATTGGTCTGCTCATCGGGAGTCATATCGGCCACCAAAGAACGAAATGGTTGAAATGTAACGTTGAACGAAGCATCCATCAACGCTAACATCATTGCGCCAAACACAACCGGGGGTAAAATGGCTATTGCTATTTGTGAATTGGGCATAAAGAACATGCCGATTGAAGCAGCAATGGCGCCCCCAAAAATAAATGGTTTTCGACGCCCCATGCGGGTCCATGTTCTATCGCTGGCCGCTCCTACCCATGGTTGAATTATAAGCCCCATGATAGGCGCGACAAGCCAGAAAAACGAAAGGTGGTGCAGGTCGGCACCATAGTTAGATAGTATGCGTGAAACATTGGCATTTTGCAGGGCAAAACCTGCCTGAACCCCCAAAAAGCCAAAGCTTAGGTTCCAAATTTGCCAAAAGCTGAGTTTAGGTTTCATTGCCATAAAGCTGTTTTTAGTTTTCAAGGTGTCCAAAATTAAAGTAAAAAAATCTTAAAAAAAACATAA
>LUYY01000031.1 GCA_001603415.1 Bacteroidales bacterium Bact_07
TCAATAGAACCTCATTAAATATCTTAACATCTTGTTTGTATAGACAGGAAAACCCACCTAATCAAAAATATTCATTCTAAACTTTCGGAATGAGTAGATTTTTTGTCGATTCGTCAATTGATTTTTTCAATTTACGAATTTGGATATACTATCTGTCAAAAAAAGTGTTTATAGGTTGAGAGATTTTTTTTACATTTATATCTATAAATTAAAATTTTATTGTTATGAAACGGATATCATACATTTTGCTTGCAAGCCTTTTGGCTTTTGGAATGGCATCGTGCGGGAACGATGAGAGTACCGATTACGATAACTCAGTAACCATTAGTGGCAGCGTAACAATTGATGGTAAAACCTACTCCAATCCCACCTTTAACATGGGGACATCAATGGAAGTAGAGGGTTATACGTATTTATATGACACCCCAACTGCTCAAATCTATTTCACAGCCGTTTATCCCAAAACCGAAATGATTAATGCCGGTAGCGGTTTCAATGTACATTACTACATGGTACTTGAAGATAACAAACCCGGCACTGCAGGTCTAACAGGTACGATTATGTTCCATAAAAACGACAGTCTTGTCCTTTTCCTTGAGTCAAAGGATGTTCAAACTACCATTGAAAAAATTGACCCCATAGGTGGATTTATTGAGGCCACTTATATTGGAACTTTTTCCGACAATAGCAATACTCCAAAAACATACACCGTAACTGGAAAAATAAAAGCCAAACGGGTTGAAGAACCCACCAAAAAGTAAAAAAAAGCCGGCTTAAGCCGGCTTTTTTTTACTTTTACTCCATTGGTACAATTGTAGAGCCCCTTGGAATCCTTGGAACAACATCATAAACTTGATGCCCTACATATTCAGGCTCAAACAACTGATTAATTAAAACTGGCGCTGAACCATTTTTAGGAGTCACTTTAAAATTAACTAATATTTTTACTTTTTTATATGGAGCCATCCTCGGATACTTAGAAGTAGATAATATTGGTTCATTACCATATATTACTTTAATTGGGCGTTCAAATTTGATATCACACCCATTCCCTAAATCAAGGAAGAATTTGTATTTTGGATTTTCTTCAAATGATAAGATAGAGCCCTTAACAAGATGTTCCATATTAGGTGATAGAATTGTATTATTTTCGTCAATATAAACTAGTTTTACGGAATACTCCACATTGGCAAAATTTAATAAATCAGGGTTGACATCTATTAGGTTTGCAGGGTCCTCATCAAATTTTGCATTCAACACTAAATACCAAAATACATCATCTCCTCTATCTTCAGCAAATTCATATACCCCTACTTTTACCTTTCTTTTTAAACTAAACAAACCGTATCTCCCACAATAGGAGTAGGGGCTCAATAAAGTTTTGGGAATTGAAAATTTTATCCAAGCAAAAGGTACAGTTTCTTGAATAGAACCGCTAATATCTATGTCTAATGAAGCCTTCTGTTCTATTGACTTAATGCTTGTAGTTGTAGATTCTTTCCCAGGAAATAAGCACCCAAACAATTTTGAAGCAGCCGTTCCTGCTATAACTCCTATTGGATTATCAATTACTTTAGCCAAATCGATTATTGAAGCATCTTCTTCCAGTCTTTGAAATCCTTTTCTTATCCATGAAACTGTTGAACTAGCAAGTTTTTGGAAAAAAGGTTTTGTAAACTCCTTCCTATATTTTACAAGAATTGTTTTGTTTTCAGATTTAAAGAAATCTTTTATGTCATTTGCTCCAACTATACTATTATAATCCTTGGTGGTAATAGTCGAGGTCAATTTTCCATTTAAATCATCAGCAATAGTTTTGTTTAAGTTTAAGGAACTAAACTTAACTGTATACGCACCAAATCCCATCATGTCACCTAACAATAAATTAGGATCATAGTATGAAACATCCCATTCAAATGCATACCAATAGTTAGGACGTAATCCGATATCGCTTGTAGTAAACTGTTTTTCAATAGATTGTGTAACTGTATTTGTAAATGCAGATAAATCATGGTTTAATATTAGATCGTTTAAATTAAATATTTTGGTACTCTTTCCAATTGTTGCCAAATTAATACAAACATTAGTGTTTAAATATTGGGTATCCATATGATAATAAAAAAGTTTAAATTTCCCACGATAAATGTTATAGAATAACATGGCAGGGAACTGTGTTTCAAAGTCGGAAATATCTATAGGAATAAACCAGTTGTAAACCAACCTCCAACCATCATCTCTTTTAACATCTATCCTTACATCTTCTGGTACATAACCCCTAGAAGAAGGGTGATTAAACATAAACACATCCCTTATAGAACTATTATATTTAATTCTAATATAACTGACTGACTCCCAGTCTAGATCATTGTAAAAAGGACAAACTAATTCATTAGCATTTGTTTTTGTTACCTCTTGCCCAGTAATTAATTGCTTAGGTTGGAATTGTTTTGGCGTAGGTGTAATTATCACTTCTTGATTTAATTCTTTTTCACATCCACTAGCGAGAAGTGTAACCAAAATAATCATCAATTTAAAATTGTTTTTCATTTCATTTTTTATTTAAGGGTTAACGGTTAACAAAATTAGAATATTTATTTACTTTTTCAAATATATTTATTTTTTATTTTTTTAAGAGATATCATTGGTATTATTCCACCACTACCTCATCGGCAAAAAGCCATGTGGGTGAGCCAGAGGCAGGATGCCAGTCGGGGCAAGGCCCATGATTGTGAGCAACCAAACGGACGTATCGCCCTTTAATTTCCTTTACCGCTGAAGCATTAAACCTATAAATGAGCATTGGTTGCTGCTTTATACTATCCGGACAATCCAGCTGAGCAATTTGCTTAAAAGTGGAACTATCAACCGAAATAAACACATCTACACTGCCTGGTAGAAATATCCATGAGGGTATATTCTGAAGAAAGCCAATGGTTACGCTACTGATTTGCTGCTCGCTACCAAGGTCAATGGTTACCGTCATGTCCTCGCCTTGCACGGCTTGCCAAATGCCATCGTTGTACTTGGGCGTCCCCAAGCGACCGTCCACCAAGGCTTGCAAACCTCCACCCATGTACTTTTCCGATGGTTTAAAGCTAAGTTCAATGGGCTTACCCAAGCTTTTTGTTACCACAAAGGTTCGTTCGAAAACCTCACCCACCCGAATACCACTGTTAAATGCAGCGGCTTTGATTGTGGCATTAGCGGTTAAAACAATAGGTTTCCGGTACAAGGTGCTTTTTGCAGTTGGTTCATCGCCATTGGTGATGTACCGTATCTGAAGGTTATCCTGCCCTTTAATCAGCTCAACAACAATGGAATTTTTAACATCACCAATACTCGATTTAAACTCAACAGCCGATTGCTCAAAACCATAGTTTACCCCTAACGCATCGAGGCGGTTGTAATGGTAGCGAACACGCTTCAGAAATTCAGGATATTCACGTTGATTAGGATAGGTCCACAAAACCTCCGATATGGCAAGCAAGCGGGGAAAGACCTTTGAATCGACCGTTTCCTGAGGGGCATACTCAGTCCACATATTGCACTCACCCCCAAGCACCAAATCAATCTTTTCCGATACAGTATTTTCGGGTACGGGGTCAAAGCTGTAAACCTTTTGCAGGTTTGTAACCTCAACGGGATAATCAAAGTAGCAATGGCTTGTAGGCGACACTATAACCGGTGCGTTGGCCTTAAGGGCTTCAGTAGCCCTATCGATACCGCGCCAAGCCTGAACCATAGCATTATGCGGACGGCCACCTTCCAAAATCTCATCCCAACCAATAATGGTTTTCCCTTTACCTTCCAAAAATTTTGCAATGCGGCTAATAAAGTATCGCTGCAACTCCTCATAGCTATTTAACTTTTCCATTCTGAGCCTTGTCCTACACTTCGGGCAGTTATCCCAGCGATACCTGGGAGCCTCATCGCCACCTATGTGAATATATGGCGATGGAAAGAGATCCACTATCTCCGAGAGTACATCCTGTAGAAAAATGAATGTAGAATCGTTCCCGGCACAGTAAATATCCTTAAAAACACCCCAGTTGGTTTCAACTTTCAAAGGTTTTTCGGTGCAGGATAATTGAGGGTAAGCCGCTAAAGCGGCTACCGAATGCCCCGGCATCTCAATCTCGGGAACAACCATCACATGGCGTTTTGCAGCATAGGCCACTATCTCGCGGATATCATCCTGAGTGTAAAAACCTCCGTAAACAGTTCCATCGGCATTGGTGCGCCAAGCGCCAACCTCGGTTAGCTTGGGATACTTCTTTATCTCGATTCGCCAACCCTGGTCCTCGGTAAGATGCCAGTGCAGCACATTCATTTTATGGTATGCCAGTAAATCGATGTAACGCTTAACAAAGTCCTTGGTCATGAAATGACGGCAGCAATCGAGGTTTAATCCTCGCCACGAAAAACGCGGTTTATCAACAATAACAACACATGGTATGGTTAACGATTTTGCCCTAAAATCATTTTTTTCGAAATCGGCAGGCATCAACTGCCTTAGGGTTTGAATGGCATAGAAAAAGCCAGCAGATTGATTAGCCCTAATGGTAATGGCTTTGGGATTAACATCAATCATATAGCCCTCTGCACCTAAACTATCGGGGCAAGCGGTTCGTGTAAAAATGATATTGTTGGGCGAATCATGGTTAATGGTTGTTTCCAATGTGCAGCTTACCCCCTTGCTTTTAAACAGTTCAACCAGGTGGACAGCATTTTCAAAGGCCGAACTATCGGTACTATCGATCTTTATTTTGGTTTTGCCGTTAATCGTAAAGCTACCATTACGCTGCTGAAAGCTGACGGGTTTAGGAATTAAATTCACCTCGCTGGTTTTGTTGCACGACAAAAGTACTGTAAGCACTACTATTGACAGTGATACCTTTCGCATGGCTTAAAGTTTTTATTTTATGGTGATTTCATCGATAAAAAGCCACGATGGCTCGCCGGCGCTCTCGTGCCACGATGGAAGAGGGCCAAATGCCTTTGCAAACACCTTTACAAATCGCACTTTAGTATCAACATTCACTGTAAAGTCCTTAATGGTAGGCTCCATCTGATTTTCAGGAATATCGCTTTTGACAGTCCCAACTAAAACAAAGTTTTCCCCATCGGTGGATACCGAAAAGATTACCTCGCGTGGCATCATTATCCAAGGACTAGCATCTTGCAGAAAACCTGCGGATATTTGCTTTACAGGTTTTACCTCACCCAAGTCAACAATGGCTTCAAAATCCTGCCCCTGATAGCCCTGCCATCCACCAATTCTGAAATTTTTACTTCCCTTAATTCCATCGACCAAACCCAGTTTCCCACCGGCTGTGTAAAGCGAGCTATAATGCGATTTTAACTGAACATCGGCTACGCTATTTACCTTCCTGAAAACCCCTTCAATAATGGCACTTGTTTGCCCATTGGGCAAAATGGCAAAGGCACGAACCTTTCGGCTCTCGGTAAGATTAACCCTATCACCCTGAATCCAGTTGGTTTGTGGTAAAGGTTTATCAATCGGCTCAACCGCGTAAAATAACTGTGCCTCGGGCTGTACCGATGCGATTGTAACCGAAAGGGTATCAGCAAAAACGCTTGTTCGGGCGCTAAGGTATGGCGCCAGAGTTATGGGGTTATCGGCAATTGCTGTGCTTGGCAAATCGCTTGGCTGGGTGCCCCACGTTTCAGAAGGTGAGCTTGCCATTGTTAAGCGCAATTCACCGCCTGCCATAATTTCGGCGTGGTCAATCCAACTCCGTGTAATTGGATTTCCGTTTAGTGTAGCGGCTTTTATATAGATATTTTTATTGCTAAGACTATCGGCAATCACCGTAAACTTCTTTCCATTCTCAAGGCTAATAGTAACCTTTGGGAATAACGGCGAGCCAATTGCATATTGGGTTGAACCGGGACAAAGCGGGTAAAAGCCCATGGCACTCATTATATACCATGCGCTCATCTGTCCGCAATCCTCGTTTCCGCAAATACCATCGGGTTTGGGGCTGTACATCTCGTTCATTATTCGTTTAACCAGCTGCTGGGTTTTCCAAGGCTTAGCCACATAATTGTAAAGATAAGCCATGTGGTGGCTAGGCTCATTGCCATGGGCGTACTGCCCAATCAACCCGGTAATATCGGCCTGATTTCGTCCTGCCAGCTGCGATGGTGCGTTAAAAAGCTCATCGAGCTTAGCCTCGAGCTTTTCCTTGCCGCCATGCAGGCTAATCAAGCCCTGAACATCATGCGGAACATAAAAACTATACTGCCAGCTGTTTGCTTCGGTAAAATGCTGGTCAACCTCGGCTGGGTTGAAGTTTGGCTTAAAGCCCCCGTTCAGGCGGGGACGCATTAACCGGGTTTCGGGGTCGAACAGGTTCTTGTACGACTGGGCTCTTTTGATAAAAGTAAGGTAATCATCGTCCTTACCCAACCCTTTGGCCATTTGGGCTATACACCAGTCGTCGTAGGCATACTCAAGGGTTTTCGATACCGATTCGTGTTCCATATCGCCCGGGATAAATCCGTAATGCTTGTAGAATTGCAACCCAAAATGATTCAGGTTTGCGCTATGCTTCATGGCCTGAAGCGCGTAATTGGCATCAAAGCCTTTAATGCCCTTAGCCCAAGCATCGGTAATAACCGATACGGAATGGTAACCAATCATACAGTCGGTTTCGTTGGCGGCAAGTTCCCAAACCGGCAACCTACCACCATAGCGGTAGTGCGACAGGAACGTGTTGATGTAATCGGATGTGCGCTTGGTATCAATAATGGTCATCAACGGATGCCAGGCACGGTAAGTGTCCCAAATGGAAAACACCGTGTACGGTGTAAAACCCTCGGCGCTATGAATATTGCCATCCATGGTACGGTAAAATCCATCCACATCGGAAAAAACATTGGGAACAACCATGGCATGGTACAAAGCCGTGTAAAAGGTTGTTAGCTGCTCGGGTGTTCCACCATCAACCTGTATTTTTGATAATTCCATATTCCAGAGATTATGGGCATCCTCGGCCACTCCATCAAAATCCCAACCGGGCACTTCGGCCTCAAGGTTTTTAAGCGCACCCTCCTCGCTTACAAAAGAGATACCCACCTTAACCAGCAGAACCTTGTTTTTCAGCTTTGGGAACTGAATCCATGCTTTCAGTTTTGTCCCATGAACCTCAATTGTGCCATCCTCGTTGCTTAGGGTACTCATTTCACCGCTATCGTCGGTAAACTTAGGGCCAACAACAAATGGCTCCGAGAATCTTGCCACAAAGTAGATTTTTTGGTCTTTAGCCCATAGCGATGACCGGCGATAGCCACGAAGCTCGTTTTTACCCGTCACCTTAAACCATGCCTCCAACACCCTGTCGCGGTGGGCAAGGTCAATAACCATGGCTGGTTCGCTGGGTTTAGTATAGGTGTACCTATGGAAACCAACTCTTGCCGTAGCTGTGAGTTCAGCCTTCACCTTATATTTATCGAGAAATACCGAGTAGTAGCCAGCTTTTGCCTGCTCATTCTTTTTGTTAAATGGCGATGAGTACTTGTTATTCTCAAAAACGGGGCTTTTACCGGTAACTGGCGCAAACAGAATATCGCCATAATCCGATGCCCCAGTTCCACTCAGGTGTGTGTGCGAAAAACCGTAAATAACCTTATCGGAAAAATGATAACCCGAACAGCCGTCCCATCCGGTAAGGCGAGTATCAGGGCTGAGCTGCACCATTCCAAAGGGCACCGTAGCTCCCGGATAGGTATGGCCATGAAAATCAGTGCCAATAAATGGATTCACGTAATCGGCAGGGCCTTTTTGAGCCCAAAGGCTTAATGCCTGCATGAGTATTGCTGCTAATACCAGTCGTTTCATGGTTTCCGTTATTATATTGTTTTATTTCGACGTTTCACTTCTTATCTCTCTTATTCGCTGCACCATGCCCAAACTCAAAATCAACCTGTTGGGTGCTTTGGTAAAGTAGTAAACGCTCTCAAAGCGCGTTTCATTATCAGTTTCGACAAATAATTTCAGGTAGATATCATTGCGGGTGATAATATCCCTATTAAAATAAATTTTACCAACCTCAACGGCTATATTAGGCTGCAAGGTTAAAAACACCTTATTTTGATATACGACATCGCCATTGATACTCTGAACCTGAGCCCCTATGGTTACCTGCTGTGGATTTACACCATCGGATACCGCCCTTACAACAACCACACTATCAACCAGGTATGCGCCAGCAATTACGGGTTTATAAAGATTTTGCACGTAGTGTTGAACCCGTTTCCAGTTTCCCGCATAATCGATACCCGACCACGATACCACAGGCCAGCAATCGTTTAGCTGCCAGTAAAGTGTTCCCATGCAGTAAGGCGATGCCAACCTATGCGCCTCAATGGCATGAGCATAGCCCTGCGCCTGAAGCAGTTGACTGTAGTCAATCCACTCAAGCAAATCGTTGGGTTTAAACCCCTCACGGTCCATATACTCGTTTATGGTTTGATAGCCAACAGGGTGTTTCTGGTGGCAAAGCAGCTGCGCTGAATCGGGCAGGTTTTGCCCATCGTTAAACATCCGCAGAACGGATTCTGAGGGAGAACCCTGAAAGCCATACTCGCTCATAAAGCGTGGCACCTTTTGAGCGTAACGCTCAAAGGGTTCCCTCCCCCACCAAACACCCCAGTAATGCGAATCGCCATGGGTAATGCTTTGCGAACTTCCCCAACCATACATTGGCGACGAAGGCCAGTAGTTACGGGTTGAGTCGTAGCGCATCACAACCTGCGGCAGTAAACCATGGAACAACTTCAGGTAGCCATTCCAAACCGTATCGGTAGCCCCGGCAATTCCCCCAAGCTGCGACTGCCAACCCCAGTTATGCCAACCCTCGTCCGCCTCATTATTGCCACACCAAAGGGCAAGGCTTGTATGTTTGCGCAATCGCTTTACCTGCTGAACGACCTCAGCCTCCACATTTGCCAGGTATGCGGCATCGGAAGGGTACATGGAACAGGCAAACATGAAATCGTGCCAAACCAGAATGCCCTTTCGGGTGCACTCCTCCATAAAAGCATCGGGTGCGTAAACGCCGCCACCCCAAACCCTTAGCATGTTGAAATTACTCTGGGCTGCGAAATCAACCTGCTTAACCCAAACCGAATCGGAAACACCATGCACAAAGAAGTCGGGGGGAATTAGGTTTGCCCCTTTGGCAAACATTGGCACGCCGTTTACCAAAAAGTAAAACGATTGGCCTATACTGTCGGGTTGCGATACCAACTTGATGGTTCGTATCCCCACCTCGTGAACCTTATCGTAAACCAATTCGCTACCGGCATGTATTAATACCCTAAATCGATTTAGATTTTGTTTCCCCATGCCATTTGGCCACCAGAGCCTGGGGTTTTCAACCTCAAACCTTGCGTTTGCCACAATGCCCTTTGGGCGTATTTGAGTGGTTAGGTAGATTTTCCCTGAATCGGTATCGCTGACGGTTAACTTCAATGATTTTTTATGTTTTGCAACCACATCAAAATCAACAGATAAAATGGCTTTTTGCGGATTTGCTGCAAGCGTAGTAACAGCAAGATTATGAATATCAACCTTAGGTATCACTCTAATATAGACGGGTTGCCATATACCGCAGGTTACAAAGCGCGGCCCCCAGTCCCATCCAAAGTGGTAGGCAGCCTTACGGATATAAGCCCAATCGCCACCGGGCAAACGGTAGGGTAGCCTGTTTGCTAAGCTATCGGTAATTCTCAGAGCTGAGCGTAAAACTACCAGCAGCTCATTATTGGTTTTCTTGAGGTACTTTGAGCAGGGAACACGCCATTGCCTGAACATGTTATTGGCTGCTAAAACCTTAACTCCGTTCAGGTAAACATCGGCATAGGTATCGAGCCCCTCAAAAACCAGTTCAAGTTCAGCTTTTTTATCAATGTTTAACGGCAAGTCGAATGTTTTCCGGTACTCCCAGTCGGCACTGTCGATCCAAGCCAGTTGCATGTTGTTACAGCTAAGGTAAGGATTGCCAATCAGGCCATTGGCGTGAAGGTCGGTATGAACTGCCCCTGGCACGCTTGCGGGTAGCCAACCATCGGTTGTGCCTGCCCTCCTAAACATCCACTGTCCATTGATCGAGATTTCTTGCTGCGACAAGGCAGCAAAAGCCATCGCCCATAAAACTACAACTGATAGAACCTTTTTCACCTTTTATAGTATTTTCAACATTCCATTTTCCTATGTCAGGCTGAGTCCCGATATTTCGGGACAGACTCTGCCGAAGCATCTCTTTGCCCTTTTCTCTTCAATCCTTTTATGAGATCCCTCGACTGCGCTCGGGATGACAAAACCCTACTATCCCCTTTACTCCTATGTCATGCTGAGTCCCGATATTTCGGGACAGACTCTGCCGAAGCATCTCTTTGCCCTTTTCTCTTCAATCCTTTTATGAGATCCCTCGACTGCGCTCGGGATGACAAAACCCTACCATCCCCTTTACTCCTTGTCATGCTGAGTCCCGATATTTCCGGATAAACATTGCCCAAGCATCTCTCTGTATTTTACCCCTTTTCCCCATCAATGAGATCCCTCGCTAGGCTCGGAATGACAAGATGCATCAACGCTTTTTATCAATCATTCCAAGGGCATACACGTAAGCCCCCACAGCCACTGCGTGGCTTGTGCCAAGACGCGAAGCGCCTATGCCTATTCGTTTCATTGGATCATAGTGAACCATTCGGTTGGAATAGGGCACGGGTATTTGTTTCTGCTGTCCCGACAGGAAACTGCCGCGTTGTAGGGCATCCTCCAAATCAAAAGCCTTTACCTCAAGCCTATCTACCTTTGTTCCATCGGTTCGTGCAATGGTTCCGTTTAGCTGGCTTAGCATGGCAGGGGCAAAATACTTCCAGGCGTTCGACAGGCCTCCGCCAATCACCACAAGCGAATCGGTTAGAGTAACGGCATTGGCAATGGCATCGCCCACCACAACCCCAAGGGTTTGGAAAGCAAGCCTTGCTGCAACCATATCGCCTTCAATAGTTCCTTCGAGTATCTCAAAGATTTCCTTAGGTGATAGCCGTATATCGTGGTTATGCTTGCTATAGGAATGGTAAACCCGCTGAACCGCTCTGATACTGGCACCCTCCTCGGCAAAGCAATCGGGGTCGATGGCATTGCGGACAAGCCAAATCTCGGCTCCGGCCGAGTTATCGCCAATAAAAAGATTTCCATCAACCACAAGCCCTGCACCAAAGCCTGTTCCCAGCGTAATGCCCAGCAAATGGCGATAGCGCTTTTGGCTTCCCGCCTCGGCAAGCATTTGGTTCACATACGGCAAAAAACCTGCAATGGCCTCGCCGTAGGCAAACAAATCGCCATCGTTGTTGATGAATACAGGCAATCGGAATCGTTCCTCCAGCATCGGGCCCAGAGCCACTCCACCCCTAAAGGCAGGCAGATTACCCAAATCGCCGATAACACCGTTGGGATAATCGGCTGGCCCAGGGAAAGCAAAGCTGATAGCCACAGGCTGTTCGGGCAAGTTTTTTATCAACCTTTCAAAACCCTCAATAATACCCGAAAGACATTTATCCAGATTATCGCCGTTGCTCGGAAGCGTGATTGGCTGGCCAATGCACTCCATGCCCCGAATAGCGCTGAACACAAAGTTTGTTCCACCTGCATCGAGCGTCAGCACCACCCGTTTATCGTTGCTATAGTCCATTATGCTTGAGTTTTAGATTTTACCATGGTTAGCAAAGCAATAAAGGCAATGCCAATTAGGGGAACGATAAACCCGAACCTAACGCTGGTGGCATCGGCAAGCAGCCCCATGAGTGGCGGAATAAATGCTCCGCCGGCAATGGCGGTCACCATTAATCCCGATATCTCGTTGGCACGTTGGGGCATGGAATCGACAGTAATTGAGAAAATCAGCGGGAAAATATTGGCAAAACCCAGTCCCGTTATGAATACTCCGGCAAGGGTTACCACCTGATTATCAACAAAAATCAGCAAAAGTCCTAATACCGAAAGAGCTACGGTAACGCGGAAGAAATTTCGGGGGTTCATCCACGAAAGGATTACGGAACCCAAAAACCGGCCGGTTAGGATAGCAATAAAGAAAAACGCATTACCCAGCAAGCCCCAGGTCTTTAAATCGATGCCGTAATGCGTGCTTAACAGGATAGGTACTCCCGAACTCAGGCATATCTCAATGCCCACGTAAACAAAGATTCCAAGCACCATGAGCAGAATGAACCTATTCCTTAGCAAACCGAAGCAGGTAGCAAGGGTAGCCGGCTCCTTATCGGCTTTAACCTCCTGTATGCGGGTAAAACCTATGATTATCAGGGTGATTAAAAGCGATGCTACATAGATAGGGAAAAGCACCCTCCAATCCATTCCCATCCACTTGGCGGCTGCAAAAGGGATAAGCGACCCCGAAAGCGAGCCAATGGCCTTGATGAACTGTCCGAAGCTCAGGTTACGCGAATACTTCCCGGGCTCCGACACATCGCGCATTATTGGATTGCCGGCCACTTGCAGTATGGCTGCTCCGGCACCAAGCAACAAGATGGTAAGCAGGAATAGCGTATAGCTGTTAAGTCCAACAAGCGGTAGCACAAGCCCAATAAGGGCAATTGCTAAACCCAACAGTAGCACAAACTTCTTACCGGTACGGTCCTGCACAATACCCATTGGCACCGACAGGATACCAAACATGATAAAGCCCATGAAGGCAATGAGTTGCGCCTCAAAATTCGATAGAGCAAACTGCTCCTTGGCTAGCCCCACAAAGGGACCCACTGCATCGCCAAACCCCATACACAGGAAGGCAAGCAAAATGGCAAATGTTTTACGGTTCATTGTTTAGGTTTTAGTATGATTTGATATGTTATTTCGATTTTTTTAACGACGACCGGCGAATGTTAAGTTTAACGGGCAATTCGAGTATTCCTTGGCTAACCTCAACACTGTCTCCAACCATCTTGAGCTGCAGCAGCTCAAATGCCTTGCCGCACATGGCAGCAATGGGCTGTTCCACCGCAGTTATGGTTGGCTCGATAATTGAAAAATACGGTAAATCGTCGAAGCAAACCAAGCCCAGCTCATTGGGTATTTTAACCCGCATGGCAGCCAGCGATTGCAGGGCTGCCGTGGCCACATTATTGTTAACCGCAAACAGGCAATCGGGTTTAAAGGGCAGCAGTTTCGGGTTAGCCAGCAGGCTATGAACATCGGGCTGTAGGGTATTGAAGCCCACCTCGCGGATTGCGCAGGTCTGCCCCTTCCCCTTGAACACCTCCACAAACCCCTCGATGCGTTCGGCCACCGACGAGATATGGTTTGTTGATAAACCAATCACCAGTGGATGCCTATACCCCTGTTCAAACAGTTGATTGGCCAGCAATGCCCCGCCATTGCGGTTAGCTGCCACCACCGCGGTTAGCGTGCTAGCGCCCAAATGCCTATCGATAAGCACCAGTGGCGTTCCGCTATCGTTAATGGCCATCAGCCATTCAGCGTTGCTCTGCGACGACGATACCACCAGCCCGTCAACCTGTCGGTTGCGGAGCATGGTAATCAGGCGCTGCTCCTTTTCCACATCCTCGTCGGTACTGCAGATGAAAACGCTGTAGCCATTGGCGGTAGCCAAATCCTCAAACTGACGGGCCAGTTGGGCATAGAAGGTATTAGAGATATCGGAAACTACCAACCCAATGGTTCCGGTTTTGCCGGTTCGCAAGCTGCGGGCAGTTTGGTTGGGGCGGTAGTTCAGCTCCTTCACCGCCGCAAACACCCTATCGCAGGTTTGGCGCGATATGCCATACTGCTGAGCCTTACCGTTCAGCACCAGCGACACCAAGGTTTTGGAAACCCCAACATGCTGGGCAATATGGTCGAGAGTAACACGGTTTGCCATACCAAAAATGTTTACGTGGTGTAAAGATATAAAAAAAACTAAATCGATTTAGTAACAAATGGATGAAAAGTGAATGGAAATCATAGACCATTGCCGGTAAACGGATGGATACGGAATATGAGGAAGTTAGAGGAAGTTAGAGGAAGTTAAAACGATAAATGTGAACCGTGAGCCGTTAAACGTTAAACGATGACCCGTGACCCGTCCTGAAAAATGTCTACACAAACTTATGTGTATGGACAAAAATAATTACGTGACAAAACGCTACAGCGAGGGCTT
>LUYY01000253.1 GCA_001603415.1 Bacteroidales bacterium Bact_07
AATAGTTCACCTACAAAAGTAGAATTTACGCTTTCATTTATAATTTTTTTATTTAGTGTTTTTAAACATCTTGACAGGGATTTGATAATGGCTTAAATTACGAACGTCCCAAGTAAAATATTTGAAGCATAAACGAATACGCTTTAATAAAACAAGATATTATATCAATTAATGGTAAAGAATAATAATAAGGTTTTACCTTATAGGCAAATACGCAGCCCTATTTATATCCTCAACCGATTTTATGGGTTTGGGCGGGTTAAGGTACTGGGCCAGGAACTTGTAAATTTTTACTCTAATCTGCCTTGCAGCCTTAGTGTCAATCCGGTCGAACGAATGCCCTCCGGGCATATCCTGGAATATCTCATACTCAAACTTTTTCCCTTCGGCCTTAAGCGATTTAATGAGCGATTCCACCTCGATTACGTAAACATCATCATCGTTGGTGTTGGTGTGAATGAGCAAGGGTGTTTTTAGCTTGTGGGCTTGCCATGCGGGTGATCGACGGCGGTACTCGTTGATATCTTCCCGGGGAGTTTTGCCAATATGGTAATCGGCATCGTAAAGTTTGCGGTAACTATCGGTGGCGTAGCCATAGCGCATAATCATGTCCGATACGGGTACACCTGCAAAAGCACAGGCGTAGCTGTCGGGGTGGTCAAAAATGTTGTGCAGGGCAATCATGCCGCCATGGCTCCAGCCCACAATACCTACACGGCTACCATCAATAAAATCGTAGTTTTCAACCATGTAATTGCGGCTTGCAAAAACATCCTCGTTTTCCATCCCACCGTAATCAATATTACGCCAAAAATCCTCACCGTATCCTGTACTCCCACGGTACTCCGGGGCAACTACAACGTAGCCTTGGGCAATCATTTCGCGCACTATATGGGTATGGTAGGTGGTAAAATCGGCATGTACACCTCCATGGGGTAGAACAATCAGCGGGTACTTTTTTAATGGGTCAATATTACGGGGTATGAACACATACGTCCAAAATTTCAGTGGGTTATTAGCTCCCATGGCCGTGGGGTTCTTTTCATTTGATGATGGTGGCCCATATATGAAAACCTTGTCAATGAATGCAACATCGCCTAGGCGATTAAACCAAAGAACATCATCAATCTGTTTTTCAAGAACATCGATTCTGTGATTCAGACTCTCATTCTCTTTTAGCAGCTCATTAACCTTGTTCTCAAGGTTTTGTTCGGTTTGTGCATACGCTGGCAGTAATGCCAAGGCCATGAACAATGTTAAAAGGTATCGTCTCATAGCTGTTTTTTTATATTGATTCCTTTATACTCAAATGGTTTAGTAAAGGTAATAAATTATGGTGAATGAACAATTAGCATGGCTAGGTGGGCGAAGTGAATAGCTATAAGGGTTAGCTAAGCGGAAAAGATTCGGAATGATTCGGAATGATTCGGAATTAATCGGAATTAATCGGAATGAATAGGAATGAATAGGAATAGCTCGGAAAGATTCTGAATGGCTAGGAATGATTCGGAATAAACCTAATATGATTATGGAGTAGAAAGATAGAAGGAAAGTGAGTAACAGAAACCTTGAATCCCACTTTGCGGGACTAACTTTTAAAAATCTTTCCTTCTAAAAACAAAGTACGATAGAACTGTGAAAAGAGCAATGTAAATGATAGCAATCACTAAATTCTGGGTAAGCGATGTGCCATTATTTATGGCATCGAGGGCGTTTAAGGTACTGGCGTCTAACTGGTCGTTTACGTTGAACTGCTTTGCCATAATTCCAAGGAAATCGGGCATGGGAGTAAGGTTTGATATTATCTTAACGGGCATTAACATGGCAACTGAATCGGGTAAGAAGAGGCGAATTATTGGCTCAATTAAAGCAAAGTAAAGCAGGTACATAACTATGGTTAGGGCGATATTTCGGGTAAGCATAATGATTAGGAACGCTATGGAAAAGTAACCAAGCATTTGAATAAAAAGTACTAGAATGTATCCGTATCCGGTAAAAAGGTTTTGCCACGAGTTTAATACAGGTGTGGCAAAAAGGGCTATGAGGGTTACAATTACAACTACGTAGAGTGCAATTAGCAGTAGGAGTGACAGTTTTGCTTTAAATAGCTGATTGCGACTAAAGCCATCGAGCAAACCACGTCGGAAGGTGCCAAATAGGAAATCGTTACCGGTTAGAATGATAGAAAGAAGTGCTAGAATCAGGTTAAACCAGCTGGCCAACCATGCCACTGTGCCCCATGTGTAGGGTTTTGAAAGTAAAATATTAGTCTCAACCCCGTTTAGGTTTAAAGTGGCATTGTTTGCAACCATAAGAACAAGCAGGAAAAGAATTGCATGGAGCAAAATTAGCACCCAAAAGGTTGCATATCCAAAGGTTTTAATCAGCTCCGCTTTAATAGCTCGTATCATGGTTTGTTTTTACTTTCGAATAAGTTTGATGAATAGTTCCTCAAGGTTCAAATTACGGATCTCGAACGAATTTACAGCAATACCATGGCTTTGAAAATCGTTTATCAGGGAAACCTGCTGCTCACTTTTATTCACTAATAGCTTGAAAGCATTACCAGTCCTTTCCAGTACTTCAATGTCTGGATTGACATAAAGATACTCTAACAAGTTATCTGGATTTCGAACATCAACAATAGCAACTTTAGCCGAAGTTAGCAGGTCATTAACAACTCCAAAGGCCTGTAAATGTCCTTTTTTAAGTATTGCCACATGTGAGCAGGTGCGTTGAACCTCATCGAGGTTATGGCTTGCCAGGATGATAGTTGTGCCACTGGCATTCAATTCTTTAATAAGATTCCTTACTTCAACTATTCCTTCGGGGTCTAAACCATTGGTGGGCTCATCAAGTACAATAATGTCGGGTTTGCCAAGTAATGCTTGGGCAATAGCCATGCGTTGCTTCATGCCAAGCGAAAAGGTAGAAACCTTAGCTTTAAGGTAGGGGGTTAAGCCAACCCGTTCAATGGCGGGGAAAATCTCGTAATAGTCAATGTTTTTAGCCAATGCGCTTATTCGCATATTATCGTAAAGCGAGAGGTAAGGGTAAAAGGTAGGAACTTCAACTAGTGCCCCAACTTTGGTATTTGGAACTTGTTTGGAGGGCAAGTTAAACCATTTAAATTCTCCGAAAGTTGGGTAGCGCAGTCCCAAAATTATTGATAGTAGTGTGGTTTTACCACTACCGTTTGGGCCAAGAATGCCAAGAACCTGCCCCGCTTTAACTTCAAGGGTAAAATTGCTAAGAGCCACGGTAGCACCATAGTTCTTGGTCAGATTGTTTATGGACAGAAGTGTTTGCATACCCTTTCCGGAATAGGGTTAGTTGCCCATTTCCGACATGAACTTAATACGCATGAGTCGGATTTCTTCCTCAGTGATATCGTCGTCGCCTAAGGCAGCCATTGCCTCCTCAATGCTCTCGGTTTGGGCTTCGTTGCGGAAGTAGTCAAATATCTCTTCCTGTTTATCCTCATCAATTACTTTGTTGATGTAGTAGTCGATATTGATGCGTGTACCCGAGTTAACAATGGCTTCAATCTCGGTAAGCAGCTCTTCCATCTCAAGGTTTTTGGCTTCGGCTATGTCCTCAAAGTCCATCTTGCGGTCGATGCTTTGTATTATGAAAACCTTTAGCAACGATTTGTTAGCCACCGACTTAACAACCATATCCTGAGGGCGGATTATCTCCTTTTCCTCAACGTAGGCCTTGATGAGTTCAACGAATTCCTTACCGAAACGTTTTGCTTTGCCTGCACCAACGCCCGATATGTTCTGCAGCTCATCAATTGTAATGGGGTACTGAATGGCCATATCCTCCAGAGAGGGGTCTTGGAAAATTACAAAAGGTGGAAGGTTTAACTTCTTGGCCATTTTCTTGCGGAGTTCCTTGAGCATGTTCAACAGCTCATCGTCGGCGGCTCCGCCACCTGCCTTGTCGGGCGATAGGCCTATGGCCTCATCGTCATCGCCTTCCTCGTAGCGCTGGTCAAGGGTAAACATAACCTCATGGGGTTTTTCAAGGAATTCCTTGCCCTTGGGGGTTACCATCAGTAAGCCGTAGTTTTCGATATCCTTATCGATATATTTCATTACCAATGCCTGACGGATAATGGAGTTCCAGAACATGGGGTCTTTATCGGCCCCTTCGCCAAAGGTATCGAGCTGGTTATGCTTATACGATTTAATGGCAGCGGTAACATTGCCGGTGAGTATGTTAATAATATGGTCGCCCTTAAACTTTTGATTAACGGCAAGTATGGTTTCCAGAACCATCTGAAGCTCATCCTGGCCGTCGAACTGGGTTTTGGGGTTCAGGCAGTTATCGCACGAGTTGCAGTTTTCCTCGGTGTATTCCTCTCCAAAGTAGTTAAGTAAGGTTTTGCGACGGCACATCGACGATTCAGCATACGATACGGTTTCGAGTAGGAGCTGTTTACCAATCTCCTGTTCCGAAACAGGTTTGCCCTGCATGAACTTTTCCAGTTTCTGGATATCCTTGTAGCTGTAGAAAGTGATACACTGTCCTTCGCCACCATCGCGACCTGCACGTCCGGTTTCCTGGTAATAGCCCTCAAGGCTCTTGGGTATGTCGTAATGGATTACAAAACGAACATCCGGCTTGTCGATTCCCATGCCAAACGCAATGGTAGCCACAATCACATCTACCTCCTCCATCAGGAACTTATCCTGGTTTTCGGAACGGGTGCTGGCATCCATACCGGCATGGTAGGGCAAGGCTTTAATGCCGTTTACCTTAAGTACCTCGGCCATTTCCTCAACCTTTTTGCGACTTAGGCAGTAAATAATGCCCGATTTCCCGGGGTTATTCTTGATGTACTTTATTATCTCCCTAACGGCATTAACTTTTGGACGAACCTCGTAGTAGAGGTTTGGCCTGTTAAACGACGATTTGAATACTGTGGCATTTAGCATGCCCAGGTTCTTTTGAATATCGTGTTGAACCTTTGGGGTTGCAGTGGCAGTAAGCGCAATGATTGGGGCTTGACCTATCTCGTTGATAATGGGACGAATACGGCGGTATTCGGGTCTGAAGTCGTGCCCCCATTCCGATATACAGTGCGCTTCATCAATGGCATAGAACGAGATTTTTACCTGACGAAGAAACTGAACATTTTCCTCCTTGGTAAGCGATTCAGGAGCCACGTACAGCATTTTGGTGGTTCCTGCCATTATATCGTCCTTAACTTTTTGAATCTGGGCTTTATTGAGCGATGAGTTCAGGAAGTGAGCCACCCCATCTTCAATCACAAAACTTCGCATGTTATCAACCTGATTCTTCATCAGGGCGATAAGGGGCGAAATGATAATGGCGGTGCCGTCGAGTATGAGTGCCGGAAGCTGATAGCATAACGATTTACCTCCACCAGTTGGCATTAGCACAAAGGTATCGTTCCCGGCAAGTACATTATGAATAATAGCCTCTTGGTTGCCTTTAAATGTGGTAAACCCGAAATACTTGTTCAGGTACTCTTTCAGCGAGATTTCCGATGCGTCAACTTTCATTTCCTTGTGTTTCCTCTGGTAGTTTATTTAACTTTTGTTAATATGTTTGTTTCGCCTTTCAAATAAAAAAACAATA
>LUYY01000254.1 GCA_001603415.1 Bacteroidales bacterium Bact_07
TTCTGAAATTTTGCAAGGTTAATTGTATTAATCCCCTTAACCTTAAACTTTGAACCTCAAACCTTTATCCTTTATCCTTTAAATCAAGGCCTCCCACATCACTTCAATGGGGTGTAGAGCTTTTCGTCCCGTACCATCATTGATTTGATGCCGGCAGCTGGTGCCTGGGGCTACAATTATTGTAGTCTCAGGTGTTTTGCGTATCTCAGGGAAAAGGACTAATTCACCAACTTTCATCGATAATTCGTAATGTTCCTTCTCAAAACCAAACGAGCCAGCCATTCCACAACATCCGCTTGGAATTTCTTCAACACTAAAATTTTCAGGGAACGAGAGCATTGCTTTGGTGGGAATGGTTGATGCAACCGATTTTTGCTGGCAATGCCCGTGCAATTTTATGTGCTGGGTTTTTGATGTAAACATTTCGCGTTTAATGTTACCCTTTTCTACTTCCCTTGTAAAGAATTCCTCAAAGAGTAAGGCATTTTTTGAAAGATTTTTGGCTAGATCCTTGTTTCCAGGCAAAGCCAAATCGGAGTATTCATCCCTGAAGCTGAGAATTGCCGATGGTTCAATTCCAATGAGAGGTGTATCGTAGGTAACAAGGTTCGATAATTTTTCAATATTTCTATTAGCAATACGTTTGGCGGTTCTAATCAAACCTTTTGAAATGTAGGTACGGCCGCTTTCAAAAACATCAACCAGTTCAACATCGTAACCAAGTCGGTTAAGCAATTCTACTGCCTTAATGCCAATATGAACATCATTATAATTTGTAAACTCGTCGGGTAGCAGGTAAACCTTTCCTCGGCAATTAAAGGAATGGTTCCGATTTGTTTTATGCCATTTTTTTAGGGTGATTTTATGCAATAGCGGTATTTTTCGCTTGGGTTCAAACCCTACCGCTTGCATTAATAATTTCGATGTGAAATTATTGCTTAAAAACCAATTGGTTAAGGTTGGGAAGTAGCTACCAAGTCGATTTATATGAGCAATGTAGGCCACCAATCGGCTTCGAAAAGGGATACCGTTTGCATCGTACCAGTGCTGTAAAAACTCAGCTTTAAGTTTTGCCATGTCAACACTCGATGGGCACTCGTTTTTGCATCCCTTGCACGAAAGGCATAAATCGAGCACATCGTATAGTTCTTGATGGTTAAAGGGATTTTTTTTGGTACTATAGGTTAAAAACTCCCTAAGCAAATTTGCTCGGGCACGTGTTGTGTTTGATTCGTTGAGGGTTGCCATGTAGCTTGGGCAAAGTGTTCCGCCCGATAGGTGTGTTTTACGGCAATCGCCCGAACCATTGCACTTTTCAGCAGCTCTTAGTATTCCTAATGTTGATGAAAAATCGAAAATTGTGTCAATTAACCTTTCCTTTTGTCCGGGTATATACCTTAGAGCGCTGTTCATTGGTGGGGTATCAATAATCTTTCCGGGATTAAAAATACAATCGGGATCAAAGGTAAATTTGAGCTGACGCATTAGCTGGTAAACCTCATTACCATAAAAAATAGGTATAAACTCGCCGCGCAATCGGCCATCGCCATGTTCCCCGCTTAACGACCCCTTGTATTTTTTTACAAGCATAGCCACCTCGTAACCAATGGTGTGGAATAGTTCCACATCTTTGGGATCTTTCAGGTTTAGAACAGGTCGTAAATGTAATTCGCCGGTTCCTATGTGGGCATGGTAAACACAATCGAGGCCGTACTTTTGCATAATCTTTTCAAAATCGGCCATGTATTCAGGGAGTTTATTCACTGGCACAGCAGTATCTTCAATAAGCGAAACGGGCTTAGCATCGCCCTCAACATTTGAGAGAACTCCTAATCCGGCCTTACGAAGGCTCCATACCTTTGCTGTTTCAGTGCCCCATACTATTGGGAAATGATACCCAAAGCCGGCATTTAGCATATCGGCTTCCAATGCCTTAGCGGTTGCTTCAATTTCCTCTTTGGTATCAGCAAAAAACTCAACAAGCAGTATAGCTCCGGGGTCACCCTGAACAAAAAAGCGGTTTTTCTGTTGCTCAATATTACCTTTAGTGCACTCCAGGATAATGTTGTCCATTAGTTCCACGGCCCAGGGTTTGTGCTTCAGGGCTATAAGGTTTGCTTTGAAGGCATCGGTGCGGTTTTTTAAATGTACTGCAACTACAGCTTTTTCTTTAGGGGGTATAGGTACAAGGTTTAAGGTGATTTCGGTAATTACGCCGAAAGTTCCTTCGCTCCCGGCTATCAATTTTGCAATATTAAGCGGTAATTTACCACCAGCAGCAACTGTTCCAATAACGGTATCGAGTGCATATCCGGTATTCCGACGTTTTACGCCTAAATCGGGGAAGTTATCGTTAATCAGTGTTTGGTTTTGCTTGTTACCCAAAGAATTGTGAATAAACCTGTAAATATCTCCTTCGCGGTTTTGAAGCTGGAGCTTTTCGGAAAACGCTTTTTGGTTTACCTCTCCAAAAAAGTATTCGTTGCCATCGTCGAGAATCATTTTAACTGAGTGAAGATGGTCGCGGGTGCTACCATACACCAAAGAGTGTGAACCGCAGCTGTTATTTCCAACCATACCCGATAGTGTACAACGGTTCGATGTTGAAGTTTCTGGTCCAAAGAAAAGCCCATAGGGTTTAAGGAAAAGGTTAAGTTCGTCGAGTATCACGCCGGGTTCAATAGTTACCCGTTTATTTTCTATATCAAGATTTAAAATTTTCCGAAAGTGCTTTGAAATATCAACCACTATGCCTTTTCCAACCACTTGTCCGGCAAGCGATGTTCCTGCTGCCCTTGGAATAATGGGAATTTTGTGTTGCTTTGCAAAATTTACAATCAGTTTTAAATCGCTAATGCTTTGTGGCCATACCACTGCAAGTGGCTTTTCCTTGTAGGCCGATGCATCGGTTGAGTATTGGATTAGGGTGGATAAATCCCATTTTATTTCGCAATCAAGTGCATTTTTGAGCAACTGTAGCTTATTTTCTAAATCGACCATAAACTTAAATTATTCGCAAACTTAACGCAATTTATTTTTAAGTGATTCCTTAAAAAAATAATAAATACATAGAACAATCCTTAAGGGATTAATTCATATTGCGTTGAAGCAAGTTAATCACTTAACCTTTTCCATGCTGAAAAACATAAATAATGTAAATAATTGAAATACATTTATATATATCGATTTCAAACAACTGTTTTACTATAAATCAGAAACTTAATACTTTAAAAAGCCTTAAATGCTTTGAAGGTGAAGGTATTTATTCCTAATTTTGCGTATGTAAATTGAATTAACTAATTGTTTGACTATCAAAATAATAAAACAATGATTGTTCTCGTTCTGAACTGCGGAAGTTCATCTATCAAGTATCAGCTATTGAACATGGCCAACGATGGTCAGTTATTAGCTAAGGGGATTGTTGAACGTATTGGCTTTACCGATGCAATTCTTACCCATAAACCAGAGGGTAAGGATAGATACGAAGTGGTAACCAGCATACCCGACCACACTACGGGTATTAACCTTATTCTTGAAGCCCTTGTAAACGAAAAGCATGGTGTGATTAAGAGTTTAAACGAAATTACTGCCGTTGGACACCGTGTGGCTCACGGTGGCGAATTTTTCACAAAGAGCAGTTTAATTGACGATTTCACCAAGAGTGAGATAGAGAAATGTATTGAACTTGCCCCCCTTCATAACCCTGCAAACCTTAAAGGTATTCTGTCGATGGAAAAATTACTACCTGGGGTTCCTCAGGTGGCTGTTTTTGATACATCGTTCCATCAAACCATGCCCAAGTATTCTTACCTCTACGCAATTCCTTACAGCTATTACGAAAAGTATAAAATACGTCGATACGGTTTTCATGGAACCAGCCATAAGTATGTAGCCCAAAAGGCTTGCCGTATCCTTGGTGTTGATTTTGAATCACAAAAGATTATTACCTGCCACCTGGGTAATGGCGCTTCGATTGCTGCCATAAAGAACGGTAAATCAGTTGACACCTCAATGGGATTCACCCCGGTTGAAGGGCTAATAATGGGAACCCGAAGCGGTGATGTTGATGCAGGGGTACTGCTTTATCTTGCTGAGAAGGAGAACCTGAGCCTTAAAGAGGTTAACGATGTAATCAACAAAAAGAGTGGTGTATTTGGCATCTCAGGCCTCTCGTCCGATATGAGGGATTTGGAGAATGCTGCAGCCCAAGGCAATGAACGCGCCCAGTTGGCTCTCGATATGTACTACTACCGTGTTAAAAAGTATGTGGGCGCATACGCAGCTGCCATGGATGGTGTTGACCTGATTATTTTCACAGGTGGTATTGGCGAAAACGACCCTGTTCTCCGTGAAAAGGTTTCAACCGCTATCGATTTTATGGGTATCGATTTTGATGTTGAGGCTAACCGCGGTGTACGTGGTAAGGATAAGCTTTTAACCAAACCCAATTCAAGGGTTAAGGTTATGGTAATCACCACAAACGAGGAATTGGTTATTGCTACTGATACTGCAAACATTATTAATGAACTAAAAAAATAACACATAGGAGATTAAGCCATGAGAGTAGAAAAACTTGATCAGCTATTCGATATCCTTAGAAGCAAACCACGCAAACGCTTGGTAGCAGCCTACGCAAACGATCACCATACCATTGAGGCTGTTAGCATGGCTATCGATATGGGTATTGTGGAAGCCACACTGGTTGGCGATGAGGCAACCATTAAGAAGGTTTGTGGTGAGCACAATATCGACCCCTCAAAGTTCCGTATTGTTCAGGAAGCTGATGAGATGAAAGCCGCTCGCAAAGCTGTTGAACTAATTAATAAGGGTGAAGGAGATGTGCTTATGAAGGGCTTGGTAAGTACCGATAAGTATATGCGCGCCATTTTGGATAAGGAAAATGGTTTACTGCCTCCTAAGGCTGTTCTTAGCCATGTTACCGTTGTTCAGGTACCAACTTACCACAAACTCTTAATTGTGGGCGATGTAGCTATTATCCCTGCACCCGATTTGAACCAAAAAATTGCCATTACCAACTACCTCATTCAAACCGCCCATTCGCTTGGCATTGAGATGCCCAAGGTTGCGCTTAACGCTGCTACTGAGCAAATGTCGGCTGGTATGCAGGCATGTGTTGATGCAGCCATCATCTCTAAAATGGCCGACCGTGGCCAGATAAAAGGCGCCTTAGTTGATGGCCCTCTGGCTTTAGATGTGGCTATCGATAAGGAATCGGCACAAATCAAGAAGGTTTCGGGCGAGGTTGCTGGTGATGCCGACTGTATCCTTTTCCCCAATATCGAGTCGGGTAATGTATTCTTCAAGGCCTGCACCAAACTTGCAAAAGGTGAACTTGGTGCTATGGTAATGGGCGCTAAGGTACCCTGCGTGTTAACCTCACGTGGCGATAGCGTTCAGTCAAAAATGTATTCCATTGCCTTGGCTGCAAACGCTGCAAAGTAACAACGTTCAAAAACAAATAAAACTCGAAAACTAAGATGGAAGATTTCAAAATACTGGCCATTAATCCGGGTTCCACTTCAACAAAAATTGCTGTGTTCCGGAATAATAAAAATATTTTCCTGAAAAACATTAAGCACTCGGCCGACGATTTGGCAAAGTTTAAAACCATTGCCGACCAGTTTAGCTTCCGTAAGGAAATTATTCTTGAAGAGTTGAAACAGGCTGGTATTGATGTTAACAAAATATCGGCAGTAGTTGGTCGTGGTGGGTTGCTCAAACCCATTGAATCGGGGGTTTACGAGGTTAATGAGCAAATGAAAGCCGACCTACGCAACAGCATTATGGGTGAGCATGCCAGCAACCTTGGAGCGCTTATTGCCGACGATATTGCCCGTTCACTTCCATCGGCTAAGGCATACATTGCCGACCCCGTGGTGGTTGATGAAATGGAGGATGTTGCTCGAATTTCGGGTCACCCTCGTTTCAAACGGATTTCAATCTTCCATGCTTTAAATCAAAAGGCTATTGCCCGCCTGCATGCCAAAAGTATCGATAAAAAGTACGAGGAGCTTAACCTTGTTATTGCACATCTCGGAGGTGGCATTTCGGTTGGTGCTCACCGTCAGGGCAGGGTGATTGACGTTAACAATGCCCTCGATGGCGATGGACCATTCTCGCCAGAGCGCGCAGGAACTGTTCCGGCAGGTCAACTGGCTAAGCTTTGCTTCAGCGGTGAGGTTACCTACGATGAGGTGAAAAAGATGCTTACCGGAAAGGGTGGTTTGGTTGCCCATGCAGGTACTAACGACGCCTACGAGATTGAACTTAAAGCCCGTGCCGGCGATGCTAAGGCCAAGCTTCTTCAGGATGCAATGGCCTATAACATTGGCAAAGCCATTGGCGCTATGGCTGTTGTTCTTAAAGGTAAGGTCGATGCCATTATTCTTACCGGAGGTATAGCTCACAACCCCGATTTGGTAGATTATATCAAGGAAATGGTTGGCTTTATTGCCCCAGTTGCCGTTTATCCCGGCGAGGATGAAATGCAAGCGCTTGCCATGAACGGCTTAATGGTGCTTAAAGGCGAGGTAATGCCCAAGGAGTATAAGTAAAATTAATGATGAACAATAAAGAGGAGGGGCAAATGCCCCTCTTTTTTTTGGAGTATAGAAAAGCCGTGGGTAACGAACAACGCCCACTGTCATTCCGATTGCCGATATATCGGGATCGACTGTGCCTAGAAATTCCATTAGAATAGGGTTGAAGGTAAAAAGTGATGCTTCGACTTCGCTCAGCATGACAAGAGGTGACGGGTCACTCTCAAACTATCAACAAACAACAAACAACCATCAACTAAAACAGTAACACAGTGTCAAACCCGTTGAGTTCAGTATCAACCATCAACCAACTACTTCCAACTGATCCATTATTCTTTAACTTTTAACCTTTAACCTTCCTTTTTTATGGTGTGCTTAGGCTTACGGGTAGTATTTTCCCGTTAAAGTACTTATGGCCATGAACTGCAAAGTAGGCAATAAAACCAGCCATAGCCTGGGCCGTTAAAGGTGCTTTGTAATCGGGAAAGGCCTCGCGTAGCATTTCGGTATCGGTAGCACCTAGGGCTAAACAGTTAAACGAAATGCCACTCTTCTTATTTTCCTCGGCTAAATTCTCTGTAAGCGATGCCAAAGCTGCTTTTGATGAGGCGTAAACCGAAAGCCCAGGGAACTTTACGCTTCCCTGAAACCCACCCATGCTACTAATATTTAGCACATGGCTACTGTTGCCCATAAAAGGTATGAGCTGTTTTATTAGCAGCATCGGGGCAAAGTAATTTACCTCTACCATATTGCGGATTTCTTCAAGACCCAGGTCGGTTAATGGTTTTGCATATAGCAGCCCTGCGTTATTAATCAGGATATCAATTTTATCTATGTAGCCTTTTATGCTTTTGCTTAAATCTTCGGCATTTTGGCTTATTTTGGTTAAATCAAATGCTATTGGAATTATTTTAGCTTTTGGGTTGATGCTTTCAACCTCATTTTTTAGGGTTACTAACTTTTGCTTGTTTCGAGCTATACAAACGATGGTATGTTCAGTGTATTTGGCTAACTCAATTACTGTTGCATAGCCAATACCTTGTGATGCACCTGTAATTACTATGTTCATTGCTATTGATTTTTAACGCATATAAAGTTAATTATTTAAACATAAATGCCTAATATTGTGTTCAACATAAAAAGCTATTGATAACACCATGCGGAAAAGGACGTTTTTACTGACCATATTGTTAATTGTAACTATTCAATCGTTTTCGCAGCGGAAACATGGCGATTTTCAACAATTTTCCGATAGATTATACTTTGGCGGAAGCATAGGTCTTGCCATTGGCAACCGTATAACCCAAATTGATGTACTGCCTCAGGGAGGGATTTGGATTTTCCCGCAGTGGTCGGTTGGAGTAGGGGGGCGCTATACATACCGACGCGAGCGCTTTAGCTTTGACCCGTCGAGCACCAGTATAAAACCGGTAACTACTACCATTTGGGGATATTCTGGTTTTACCGATATTTTACCCATCCCCGATTTTAATGAAGCCTTTGGCGTTAAGCTTCATGGCGGTTTTGTAATTCATGGTGAGTTCGAAAATCTTTACCTTGACCGTCAATTTTTCGACATCACATCTACTCAAGGTAAGGGTTGGATTAGGATGTATATGGTAGGTGGTGGTTGGCGTCAACGCCTAGGCGATAGGGCTGCCGTTAACTTTCTTATTCTCTGGGACCTGACCGATAATCGGTACTCGCCCTATACATCGAACCCAATACTAAGGTTCTCCATCACATTCTAATAAAAGAAAAGGCCTCGTAACCGAGGCCTTTTCTTTTATTATGTTAGGAATAATTGTTATTCTAACACAACTACATTTGTGGCCTGAGGACCACGTTTGCCTTCAGAAATCTCGAAGCTAACGGCTTGACCTTCGTCTAAGCGTTTGAAACCTTCGCGTTGAATTCCTGTGTAGTGAACGAATACATCGTTACCTTCTTCGGTTTGAATAAAGCCGTAGCCTTTTGCTGCATCAAACCATTTTACTTTACCTTTCATGTTACTTAAAAATAAATTGTGAATAAATTGATTGTTTTAAAACATTACAAATATGTAACTAATATTTGAATAAACAACATCATTTTATGTTTTTTGTTTACTGAGGGTAAAAAAAATGTAAAGTCCGTTTGCGAACAATTAACTTTAGATGTTTGTTTATACCAAAAGAAAGTAGTTTCT
>LUYY01000255.1 GCA_001603415.1 Bacteroidales bacterium Bact_07
CCTACATACTGCAAATACAGTTCCATGTGTTCATTCAATTCCATTGGATTATCAATGAATAATACGTTATATGGATTTTCATTGATCACCAATCTTGAATTTTCACCTGTGACACCTGCATCCTGCACCGCCTGTGTCCACTTGTCATGATCACACAAGAAGATATGTGTTGTGTCCTGAACCTTTCCACGGTACTGACTGATTGCGTTATCACCGGACACATAATCCAGCCAACCAACAACCGTTCCAACCGTGATATATGACGGTTCACCTTCACCAATTCTGTTCTTCTGTGTGGACTTCTTCTGTATTGTTGCAGTTAGATTTCCACCAATCTTGATCATTAGAACCTTGCTTTCTTGTACATTTCAAGAAATCCAAGTAATGTTGCAGGATAACCCATCACTTGATTGTTTACATCCTGATCATAATATGTGACAGAATGTCTTGATATACTTTCCTGTTTGATTCCAACCTTGTCACGTCCGGAAACTTCCCACTTCAACAGATTGATCACACCTTGCCTGACAGCAGGTGGATATTCCACTTTAGTGACCAGATTGTTGTCAACAGTCCAAAGATCCTTGTCAACAGTAGTTGTTCCGCCTTCAAGTTCAGTGATGACATATAGTCCATCATTAACGTCAGATTCAGAAATCTGGACGGTATCACCAACCTTCAGAAAAGATGATGTACCGTCCAGAATATTTCCTTCACTGGATGCTTTGAATCTGATGAACCTGTTCTGGAAGTTGTTATTGGTGTACTTGCGCACCAGTGATTCAACCGCATCCAGAAGTGTTTTCAGTTCATCATCTGACATATCCGCAAATTCAGGATATGTTCTTGCTTCTGAAACAGATATGATCATCAGATTCACCACCTTTCAGATTATGCGCTTGGTGTTACCAGTGACTTCATCAAAACAACCTTGGACTGATCTGTGAGCGCAACACAATACAGTTCATCAGCGGAAATGTCCGTTGTTCTGGAAAGTGTATGTCTTTCCGTTTCAACATTGACATCACGCTTCAGATAAATTGTCAGTGCGGAAATGTCTTCTTCTGTTTCTTCATCATTTGTCAGCTTGACAATAGGATTCAGATACAGTGCAGATGTGCCAGTTCCAGAAGTCTTGACACGCTTGGACGGTACAACACGACATCCAGCAACCATACCGATTTCACCCTTCATCATGACTTCATTGTTGTACTTGTCAGCATTAATGAAATCAGGATCCAGTCTTAACTGTGTCACCTGCTTTGGATGGATGAACAGAACCTTTTCAGACTGAACTTCTTCATCAAACAGATCAACAGCATTGACAATGTGCGCATAAGTGATTGCAGATGCAGATGCAGGTGCATATATCAGCTTGACACCGTTTGGTGCTGTGCTTGCATTGTATTCAGTAGTGATAACGTCCATTGCATCACCATCAGCCTTGGACGCAATCGCTTTTGCAACCTGTCCGGTTGCCTGTCCAACCGGATCACCGTATCCAGAAAGAACAGCTTCATCAGTCAGTGTGACAGCCTTCATTGCCTTCTTTACAGTGTACTGTGCGGAAGTTGCGGTCAGCTTTGCAGGTGTGCATTCAACACCTTCAGCAACGTCTTCTGCATCACCGATATAATCAAATACCGGAACAGTGATTGTGTCACCAGCTTTCCCCTGAAGTGTGTTGTCAATGTTTGCAAACGGTGTGACAACAACCTTCTTTGAAATTTTTCCTGCGATCATGTCAGCCATGACCTGCGGATTAATAAGATCACTAATCTTTGTAACAGCCATTTTGTTACCACCTTTCTTTTATTCTTCAGATAACTCTTTGTACAGATCAGGATTATCGTTGTACACTTTCAACCTTTCCTGATATCCCATTTTCTTGAAGTCTTCCTTTGTGACTTTGTTCTTGTCATCGTTATCTTCAGGAAGTTTGTTTTCATCAATCTTCTTCTTGGAAGATGATTCAAACTGGTTTGGATACTGTGTCTTCAGACCTTTGATCTTGTCATCCATTCCTTTGATATTCCCTGAATCATCAAGAACAGGTTTCCAGTCAGTGTCAGACTTACACTTGAACATGATGTAATCAATATCACTTGCCTTAACACCAGCCGCAAGAAGTGAAACCTTCAATGCGGATTCAGTTCTTTCCGCAACCAGTTGTTCTTCCAGTTCTGTCATCTTGGTCTGATATTCATTGATCTTGTTCTGCGTGTCTTCCTGACCTTCAGTTGACTTCTTCAGATCTTCAATCAGCTTTGAAGATTCTTCCAGTTGTTTTGTCTGTGCATCATGCTGTTCTTTCAGCTTTGAATACCTGACATCAAGGTTTTCTTCAGATGAAATGAACATCTTGTTTTCTTTCATCTTGGTTGTGATTGACGTGATCTGTTCATCAGTCAGATCCAGTGACTTCAATAATTCCTGCATTGTCATGATTTAATTCCTTCCTTTCCGATTTTTACAAGTTACGTCTTGCATTGGTTGAATTGGTGTTTTACATCACCCCTGATGACAATAAAAAAGAACCGTTTCACGTCCGGTTCCAAAGACGTTATATTGAACGGACATCTGAATGTCCGTATCAATCTGTTGGTATATCCAAATACTTGGACATGTAATCATTGAAACTTCTTGTCTTATCCAGACCAAAGAAGTCTGCACGTTGTTTTAGTGTATTCAGTTCCGCTTCATCGAGATTCCATGTTGCACGTGTCAGAATATGACAGCGGCAATTGATACAGTTTTCTGCACTACCTTCACCAGCCATCATGATTTGTTCACCATCCACATCAAACGGTTCATCTATTGCACGGATCTGTCCATCTGCTTCTGCATGTGCTTCACGTGTCCGGTCATCCAGCGTTGCATCCCATTGTTTGACAACATCAGCACCAGCGTCTTTTGCTTCCAGCATAGAATCAAAAGTTGCTTGTTCCTGAACCTTGTGTCCTTCAGTTCTTGCAATTCTGACCGCAAGATTATATGAACGGTTGAACGGACTGTTCATTCCATTTGCAACACCGTCTGCAATTTCAAACCATGTCTTTCCCTGAATGACAGACCGTGACACATACTGTTTGATATCAGACTTCATGCGCACCACGTCTTTACCAAGTCTTTTATAAAAAGGAACAACCAGTTTTGCATTGTTGTTGATTGCCTTGATGACCTGTTCTTGATTAATAGGAACAGATAACGGAATTCCTTGTTTGCGGATGGAATACATATTTCCAATGAATCCGTTCCGATAACATTCATGAAGGTATGCTTCAACAGTTGTATATCTGTCTGTGTTCAGTTTTTCCAGAATAGCGGTGATCTGTTGTTCAATTGCAATCTGATACCGCATCTGGTACACAATTGATTGCGCATTCTGAAGATCAGACCTTGATGCAAGTGCTTCAATGTTTGCACGTGTCTGTTTCCTTGCTTCAGTATAGACAGCTTTCAGATCAGATAGCATCTTCTTTTCATCTTTCAGAATCTTCTTTGCAACTTCCTTTTCTGCTTTATTCATCAGCACCACCAAGTTCCAGATTCATTTCAGCGGATGCAAGACCGTCATCAAGATTGATTTTATCTTTCAGATCGTGCCAGTTCAGATCCATTACTTCACATATGTTCTGGATGATTGATTCATCATCAATAACACCTGCAAGTGACAGAAGTGTGTTGACTTCAGTCTGTTTTTTCTGTGCATCCACCAGTTCAATCTGCGCATTGTCCTGTGCATTGGTCATGACTTCACGCTGGAAATCAAAGTAAACATCTGTAAAGTCATAATCAGAATCATATCTGCGGTTTATTTCATTCAAAACCACATTGACAATGTTCTTCAGGAATGCTTTCAGTTTTATTTCCAGCTTGTTACACTTCAGATCAAGAAGGACATATCTGGATTTGATAACCACATTGGTCACATTACCGTCACCAAGTTGTGCAGAATTGAATCCCATACCAAAACGATATATGTTCTTTTCATCTTCCAGCATCTTTGTCTGTCTTGCCTGATACGGAATATCAACAGTCCTGATTTCAACATCACCTGTTGGATCCACACCAATCATTTTCTTGGTCTTCAGATTGACCGCAAGTTCATCAAGGTTGTCACCCTGAAACCCTTTGACCACATGAAGTGGATGGTCAAAGTCTGCAAGATTGTTTGACAGACCGCATGACATCATGTCATAGTCATCAATCAGATCTTTAATTGGTTTTAGACCACTAAACTGTTTCCGGTTGTTGTCCAGTCTGAAGAAGGGGATAAAACCATATTCTTCATAATACGTTGCTTCATCACCTTCCTTGTGATAGATCACATGTGGACGTGGATTCAGTTCTTCATCTTCATCCTTCTTCAGTTCACCTTCCTGATCCTGAACATAGTATGTGGTTTGTTTTGTATCCCACACCTGAATGCGCTTGATCAGTTTGTTTTCTTTTCCTATGCGGTCAACATACCAGTATATGACATACGCACACTTATCATCTGTATCCTTTTCCCTGACTTCCACCACACCGATTGAATCAGCATGTTGGAATCCGGTTCTGTCATCTGCACGTTTGTATGCGTACATATAATCAAAACCCTTGGACACTGTTCCGGTCAGTACATCATTCAGTTCAGACTTGAAGTCATCATCAAAGTATTCATCCAGATAATTCTGAAGATCCCGATCATCAGACCGAACAAACGAACCTTCACCGGATAACATATACTGAACTTCCTGATCCACCAGTTCCGTGAAGAACGGATGACTGATCTTGACATTGGATCTTTTCTTGTCTTCAACCAGTTCACCATCTGCATTGAAATAAAACATCCGGTAACTGCGGATATCATGATCAGCTTCATAATACCGTTCACCAATCTTTGCAAGACGTTTCTTGGTTGAAGTCTTATCTTCATTTATAAACTGCAAGATTTCAACTTCAGACAGCATATAATCAACTTCCTTTCATAAACTTATCAGCAATACCAATTATCATGTCAGCGTGACTTCCAAAGAAGTTACACACCTGTTCTTCATCATACCAGTCACACGTGATTCCATAGCTGAAAAGAAAACAGTGACACAATTCATGCACCACCGTTTGTCTTGTCATTTCCTTTGTCAGTCCTGATCTGATTGATATATGTTGACTGTCATATTCAGTCAGACCAAGGAACAGACCGTTGTTATTATTCATACTGATACTATCAGCACTAACGTATTCAATACACCACTTCAGGTTGTTCACTGTAAACTTCATCAATATACCCACGTATTACCACGGATCCACTTTTCAAGTGCATATCTCATTGCGTCCATTAGATGATTGAAGTCATCCACCGGAACATTCAACCGTTTACCAAACTTGTCATTGTTCCACATGTAATTTGATATTTCAGTTAAAAAGTTCACGCACCTTGGATGAACTACAATTTCAAGATCCTGAATCCATTGGATCCCATTGTTGATTGAATCTTTTCCTTTCTTTGCACCAGTCACATGAAGATGCAAAGAACACAATTCATCAATAGACTTTGGTTCTGCACTGTCAGCGGTGATCCGTTCCTTTGCATATCCCATATCTGTGATCTTTTGTGCTATGCGCTTATTGGATAATCCTTTTTCATAGAATTCATCAAACACATACAACTTCTTATTCTTCAGATCCAACTGACCACAGAACAGTGCAGAAGGATCATTGGTATATCCAAAGTCCAAACCAAACGCTGGTTTCAGATCATCACTGACAACATATCCGGTCTTGTCACCAATCAGGTCATCATATTCCTTCTTGGTGATGAACTGGAACTGTTCTTCTTTCCAGTTCTCATACACAAGACCTTCCACAATACCCCAACCACCAATGCCTGCAACCTTGTACCGTCTTGGATTGTTGACCTTCATCTTTTCAAACAACTTCAGGTCTGATTCATCCAACCATTCATTACATCTGTAATCAGTAGTCAGCGCAAGAATGTCTGTGTCTTCATGATCAAAGAACCTTGACTTCAACCAGTGTTTTTCGTTCCACGGATTGAATGTCAGTGTGATCTGCTTCCATAGTCCATCAGGAACTTCACCACGGATGGATTCATCCAGAAGGTCAAAGTCATCCTTGTTCATGATTTCATATGCTTCTTCAATCCACATCCAACAAAGGTTTCCAACATCAACAGTGATGGATGCAATCTTCAATGAATCATCAAGACCACGGAAATATATCTTCTGACCTGTTGGTTTGTATGTCAGTTCCAACGGTGATTCAGTCCACTTCCAAAGGTGGTCAACGTGAAGACGGTGAACCGCCCACTTCAATTCAGCATAGCAAGAATCCTTCAGTGTCCTGAATACTTTCCTGACAACAACGGTGTTTGCATCAGGATGTTTCATCATGTTGTATATGATCCACAACGCTGTTGTCTTGGACTTCTTGGATGCTCTGGATCCTTTCACAACTCTGTACCTGTGTTGTGAATTCCAGAATGTCTTGTATCCTTTACCAACCACATCAGGAAGGTTTATATATTCCTTCTTCATTCTTTGATACCTCTGAACCTTGGACAGTTCCGGTGATCACACCTGTGTGTATCAATAAGACCTTGCGTCAAGAATGCCTGATATCTGGTGCAATATGCAACAGGATAATATGAATAATTACCATCAATCAAAAGGACTGAAGATTCACACCGTTGTGCGCCCTTCAGTCTTTGTCTGCGTCTTTTCTTTTGTGCTTTGACGTTTCCTTTTCCTTTAGTCTTCAAGGTCTGCTTCACCACCAAACACCGGAAGAACCAGTGTCAAGGTCTGACTGTTGTCATATGCGCCTTGCATACGTGCCAGCTTGTCAATAGCAGATATCACATCCTTGTGACTGGACTTCTTTGTTTTGATCACCGCTTCACTGACACCATCGCCATACCCTTCAACCACAAGGTTTTCTTCTTCCAGTTCTTGACGGATGATGGAAGTCAGAACTTCCTGCATTTCTTTAGCGTCTGCGATTTTCTTTGATTCACGTTTTTCTGCAAGTTGTTGAAGGAAATTCTGAATGTCAACATTTGTCAACAGTCTTTGACCCTGACTTCTTGCAGTCCGTTCACTGTATCCAGCTTCAATTGCAGACTGTGTTGCGTTTCCGCTGGACGCATATGCAAAACAAAATCTGATTTGTCTTGATGTCAATTTCCTTCACCACCTTTCATTCCAAAGTAAATGACCGGACGCATTGTCCGATCATTTCTGACACATTACACTATAACACACTTTAGACACACATGAACCCTACATGACCCCTACACATACCGTTCATTTTTCTTGTAGTTTTGCATAGCTTTCTTGTGTGTACGTCTTATGTGTTCATAGGAATAATGCAGTTCTTCACCGATATCCGGTAAAGATTTGAAGTCCAGATACTTCATCTTCAGAACCTTCCTTTGAAGATCCACGTCAATCTGTTCAATCTTACCAAGCACTTTGACCTGAAGTTCCAGATATTCTGCACGTAACTGATCCAGTTCGTGTTCTTCATCAATCACTTCAGACATAACACGTGACAGTCTATTAGGATCAATACTTGTCTGAACCTTATCTTGAACCAACCTTGGTGATTTTGCACTATCCACGATGGAACGCAACCACAAGACGTGTTCTTCCTTCTTGATGATCCTGTTATGCAGTTGTTCAACCTTGTATAAATTCATCTTTGTTCAATTCCTCTATAATCTGGATCCATCGTGTCAGATACCAATGTGCTTTTTTTGCATCTTCCACACCGCCTTTGTTCCGGTGTCTATATAAATATTTGAATGCGTTTCCAATGCAGAAATCAAGAACAACTTCCTGACCCAAACATTCAAGCATGACATCAAAACATTCATATTGTCCGGTTTTATAATGTGCCGGATGATTTACGTTGTCCTTCATTTCTTCCATCCTTTCACCAGTTCCAGATTTTTTTTGTACTTTTGTTTCAGCCTGTCATCCTCACAGTCTGCAACCATTTTTGTCAGATAGTCCTGAATTTCTTCATATTTCTGTTCACGATCATCAAGAAACCTGACTGTCTTGATGATTTTCAAAAGGTGTTTCAGTATGTATTGATAACATGGAAAGAACACTTCACAATTGATGTTCATTTCACCGTTTTCATATTTCAGGTTTAATACTGTCATATATTCACCGTCCTTTTAGTTC
>LUYY01000256.1 GCA_001603415.1 Bacteroidales bacterium Bact_07
GCCTGGAATCCAACGGAACTGAGTTGGGGTATCCAGTTAGAGAAAATCTCCGAGGCAATCTCAAGGAAGTCCTGCGAGTTAATCTTAAGGTTTTTATCGGCTTCACGGGGGTCAACCGCAGGCGAGGCACAGCCAATAATTTGGCCTGTTTCTGCAAGTTGCTGGCCGTAAACGGCCACAAATCCTTTGTAGTTCCTTCTATCGATAAGCATTCCAAGCGGATTGCCGTTTATACCCAGCCATGGCAGACGGCGGGTGATGAAAGCCTGATGCTTAACCGGGTAAATACCTGTGAATATTCCTAACTGACGGCTAAACTTTTCGCCCTCAGGGCCAAGTGCATTTACAAAATTATCGGCATGGTACTCAATGTATTCTTTATTGTGGTCGCGAACCAGGGCAACAAATCCGTTTCCATTACGTTGAACGCTTAGTAATTCGGTATCCTCCTTAACTGTACCACCATGTTCAATGCCTATTTTGCGAAGTAAATCAACCACCTTGCCCGGTGTGGCCTGCCAGCAACCACGGGTGATTAGTGCTGCCTTATAGGTGCTGAGCTTATCGTTCATGTATGGTGATATTTCCTTACGGAAATCGGAGGGCTGAACCATGTATGCATCGCTCCATGCCATTGACGCTTCCAGCGCCTTGAGCATGTTATCGTCGTGGGCAAAGGTTACGTAGTTAATGGGGCGATAATCGATATCGGAAACCTTATGGAGTTCCTTGAATATCTCGTGGTTTTGACGGGCAATATCGGCAATCTCCGGTAGCGAGAAGGCTGTACGCCCACCGGCAATATTGCGCCAGCTTGCACCACGACCGAAGTTTAGCATAACTGGCCGGAGTCCGGCTTCGGACATGTACCGGAATAGTGCGCTACCACCTATGCCTCCGCCGGCAATAAGGGCCGATACCTTTTCGACTCTTGCTTTTTTACCGTTGATACCTGTAACGTAGGTTTCAGGAACATCCTTTGGATAAAGTTCGCCCATGGCCACCTGGTTGCTAAGAGGACCGCGTGGTGTGGCATCGCCAACTATTTGAATGCCCATGGGGGCAAGGGTGGTTTTCAGTCGCTTGATACAGCGTTTGCCACGGCATGCCCCCATGCCCAGTCGTGTGGTGTGTTTTATTTCGTCGGCCGAGATAAACTTGCGATCGCCTATGGTTTGTAGGATTTCGTCGAGGCTAACATCATCGCAGTGACAAACGTAAATCTTTTCTTGTGGCTTATACTCATAGGGTTTAATCTGAATAGGCTCAGGATAATTCGATTTTACAATAAAACCGCGAGCTGCAAGCATGTCATCGCCATGCAGGTTCAATGATTTAACCCTTGCCACATTGGTTTTGTTGGTCTTGCGGAGTATCTTCTCAATAACCCCATCGCCTAAAATATTGCCATTGTTATCAACAAGATAAACCTCGGCACCCTCTTCGGCTTCGTATTCAATGGGAAGGAATAGCCAATCCTTTGCATAGCTATAGCCAAAAATGGCAAGCCCAGGGCATTGATAAACACAATCCATACAGCCCACACATTTCTCAAAATCGATATGTGGAACCGTGCTGGTTGAGTTCTTGGTTATTGCTCCGTGCGGACAAGCGAAGGTACAGGGGTTGCAGGCAAATCCGTAAAGGCAATCAATTTGAACAAAGGGCTTGCGGTTGCGGCGCTCATCGGTTGGGCGGAATGGCTCTTCGATTATCCGTACCGGATGCTGCTGGCTATCGATGTATTCCTTGCTGATGTTGAGGTATGTGTCGTAGCTGCAACGTATGCCAGCATCTTGTAGAATTTCGTATGCCACCTGTTTCCCTCTGAGAACCGCACTGGTTCCTTCTCCAATACGAATGGCGTCGCCAGCTCCGTAGCAGTTGCGACCGAAAACCTCATTACCCTTTATTAGCAGTTGGTCGTCGGGGACTAAACCGGTACAAATATTTATGGCATCGATACCCTCAATAACTTGTTCGGTACCCGGAATGGGTTTAAAGTCTTTGGCATCGGCAATAACGGCCCCAATAATTCCTGTATGGTTCTCGTTTGGAATCGCTTTTACTAATATTTTGCCTAACATAATTGGAATTCCCAACCGTCGAACCCTGTTGGCTTGTACAGGGAATCCTCCCTCGCGGGGCATTGCTTCAATAATGGCTTTTACTCGTGCACCCGCCTGCATAAGCTGGTAGCTGGTAAGGTAGCCTATGTTGCCCGCACCTACAGTAAGTACATTTTTACCCAGCAGGGTAAACTCCTGGTTCATCATCTTTTGAACAACAGCAGCGGTGTAAACGCCTGGCAGGTCGTCGTTCTCAAAGGTTGGCATGAACGGAACGGCACCGGTTGCAATTACCAGGTAATCCGATTCAACATAGTATATCTCCTCGGATTTTATATTTTTTACAGCAATACGTTTGTTTTCCAGTATATCCCAAACGGTACTGTTTAGGAATATGCCCTCGTGGTTAGTGCCAGCAAGCGTACTGGCTATTTCAAAACCACGCATGCCGCCAAACTTCTTTTCACGTTCAAAGAAGAAGAACTGGTGGGTTTGCATGTTGAACTGGCCGCCAATGGTTGAGTTGTTGTCAATCACAATATTTTCAACGCCATGTTCGAGCAGTATTTCTCGGGCGGCAAGCCCTGCGGGACCAGCACCAATAATAGCGACGGTGGTTTTGTAAACCTTGGTACTTTCCTGTTTATTGGCTGGTTTTACATCGGGTGTGTACTCGTGTGGAATTTCTTTAACTTCCTTTACCCCATCGACTGGAGTTATACAGATACGCTTAATTTGTCCATCGACAAGCATCTCACAAGCACCACACTTGCCAATTCCGCATTCGAGGCTTCGTTCACGGTTCTCGATACTATGACTATGTACCGGATAGCCTGCCTGGTGCAGGGCGGCAGCAATGGTGAACCCTTTTTCGCCTTTAATCTCATTGCCATTGAACTTAAAGGTAACCGTTTCGCGCTGGGGTACCTCAAGTATTGGGTGTTTATCTATTTTATGCATGGCTTTAAATACTTTTATGCAACAAGGTTTATGGATATTTTTCTGCGAAAGTATTTTTTAAGAGCATGGAATACAATGACTAATGTCAGGGTACGTAAAAAGGCAACCAATTGGTTGCCTTTTTATGTTGAACAAAAATTGAGTTAGATAATTCAGTTAATGGTGGCTAATGCAGATTTTCATGGTTCTGCTTCCTGCCTCGTTAGATATTCTTAATAAGTAGATGCCGTTGGTAAGGTTTGTGGTATTAAATGTTCTTTCCCACTCCATTCCCAAATCGGTTTTTATTTGCCATACAGATTGACCAACAGGAGAAACCAATTCGATGAAATGCGAAATGGGCTTTTTTGAATCAATTTTAACGGTAAACCAGTTGCTGGCAGGATTTGGGTAAATAGAAATTTCTGTGTTAAGAATTTGGGAGTTAACACTTACCGGCCATAAAATTACAATGGTATCGGAGGCTGAGCATCCGTGTGAGTCAGTAACTTTTAACCAGTATTTACCCCACTGCCCGTTTGAAATAGTAATGGTTGGGCTTGTGGAACCAGTACTCCATTGATATGTAACTCCACCAATCCCGGATGTGAGCTCGTAAGGCAATGAAACTCTTAATGTGTCCTTACCATCGGCAAGTTTTAGATTTGGCAAATCGTAGATATTAACATTGAAGGTGTTGGGCGTTCCGCTGATGCTGTTCAGCTTTGCAGTAAACGTAAAGGTGTTTTGTCCTTTATTAAGGTTTACCTTTTGGGTAAAGTTGTACATTTTAGTGTCGTTTGGCTTAAAAGGTGAATCAAAGTTGATAGTTTCGGATATGCTTTGACCAGTAACGTTCATGGTAAGGTCAATGGTTTCGTTTGTATTGATGGTTTTGCCACCCTTATTGGCAATTGAAATGCTTACATTATCGGGAAGACCTTCAAAGCAGTGCGAAGTGGGTTGATGCAATGCTGTTACTTGAACATCGAAGGTCTCGTTATAAATGATGTAAACCTCATCGTAACCTTGGCATCCATTATTATCGGTAACGGTAACCGAGTAAGTGCCCGTTTTATTTACATAATAAGTGCGATTGGTTGAGCCATCGTGCCATAGGTACGAGGTGAACTCACCTGGGTCAAGGGTTATAGGTGTGGTAATGGTTCTGTCAGCTCCTAAGTTGATAACAGGGGTAGGATTAACCGTAATGGGCTTCGATGCGCTATTGGTGCAGCCGTACTGGTCAGTGTAGGTGTAAGTAATTGGATGAGCACCCGCGCCCGCCTCGGTTGGTTTAAAGATATTGCCTGTAACAGCAGTTCCGCTCCAAGTCCCATTGGAAGGGTACCCACCCGACAGGGTAACCTCAGCCTGATTTGAGCAAACAGGGGCAAAATCTTGTAAACTCACAACAGGCAAAGGAGTGAAGTTTACTAGTTTAGAGTCACTAGCAGTACATCCATTTGCATCGGTAACTGTAACCGTATAATTTCCTGAACTATATACATTAATGGTTTGGGTACTTTCGCCGGTATTCCAATGGTAACTTGCAT
Organism: Bacteroidales bacterium Bact_07; assembly: GCA_001603415.1. Taxonomy (GTDB): domain Bacteria; phylum Bacteroidota; class Bacteroidia; order Bacteroidales; family Tenuifilaceae; genus Tenuifilum. Next base: position 4,565 of record LUYY01000256.1, read on the forward strand.
TAGGGTATGAGCCCGCGTTTAAGGTAACAGAATTGCCCATACAGGCTGTTTCATCGGGGCCAAGGTTTACAAGCAGGTCGGGGTAGGCTGTAATTTCCTGATAGATAGTGTCGTTGCTTGAAACCATATCGGATGTAAGTTTTACCCATACCCATACCGAATGCGTTTTCCTTACGCTAAAATCCATGGTGTTGGTTAGGGTAATCTCTCGGGTTGATGCTGGTGTTAAATCCTGGTTCAGGGTAACTGTTTCGGTTTTAATGGTTTCGTTCTGCTTAAAACCAACTATCAACTGGGTGCCTGAGCTTATGGTTGTGTTCCCATTGTTTTGAATGGATATCCTAACAGTTTCAGCATTGCTCATATTACATCCGGATTGAGGCGATAGCAATGAGTTGATTTTAATATCTTCCAAATGAAATTTGACATTAATTTCGTCGTAGGCGGAGCATCCGTAATAGTCGGTAACGGTTACACCATAGGTGCCTGTTTGGTTTACAATGATTGTTGAGTCGGTTGATCCGGTTGTCCAGAGGTACTTATCAAAACCGTTTCCAGCCTTAATGGTATCGGCAAAGGCGTAAACGTCTCTATCCGGACCTAAATCGATTGTAGGATAACCTGTTGATGTTACGTAAAGTGTAGCACTATTATTGGCATACGATATTTCCTCGGTTCCATTCTCTGGCATAATTTCAATCCTGATTTCTGCATGGTGACTGATATTAGCCTTTGTAACCAGTGTAATGTCCCTAACGTTTTGGTAGGATAAAGCAGCCTGTAGGGTAACCGTTTCAGTAATGGCAAGGTTTCCGTTTAGCCAAACCTTGACATTGAAATGGGTTCCAGCGCTAATTTCAGGGCCAAGATTTTGGATTCGGAATTTAACATCGAAGCTGCCATTAAGTTCGCAGCTATTTTTGGGCGATAGGATTTGCAGCAGCGCAATATCGTTGCTTACTACCCATAGGGTATCCGAGGCTTTACATCCGTATGGGTTTTGGGCTTCAATAAAGTACTTTGAGAATGAGGGGAATCCGTAAATGGTGTAGGTGGGTTCTGTTGAGTTGTCGTTCCACAGGTAGCTATCGCAATCGGCAGAGTAGGTAGGTGTAATGGTGTAAACCGAGGTTGGTGTAAAGTATTGGCGCAAAGTATCGGGGCTAATATCAACAGCAGGTGCTGGTACTAGTTTTACCGTAATTGATTTGGAATCGTTGTTGGGGTTGAGGTCGCCACTTACAGCGGTTGATACTGTGATGGTATGTTCGCCGGCAGGGAGAATGGTGAACTCGCTCATCTCAATTGTTGTTCTATCGCCGGGTGTTAGCTCTGAGGTTAGGGTGAAGCTTTGCTGTTGCTGTCCCAGTTCGGTGGTCACCACCGTGTTTATGGTAGTCCCGGCAGGGTACACATCCTGGCCAAAGTTCTGAATAACCGCCTTTATCTTAAACCCATCGGGTGATAAACATGTTGTGTCGCTGGGATGTTCTATGCTGTATACCCCTAAGTCTCGGGTGTTAATAAAGACTGAATTGCTAGCCGTACCGCAACCGTGAGAGCTGTTTACTAAAACACGGTAAGTTGCTGAGCGTGTATTGTAGGTTAGGCCTAATAGGGGCAACTGGTAGGTTGTGTTACTTAGTGTTTCCCACGAGGTTGAGCCTACAAATTTGCGTTGCCATGTATAGGTTGAATAGCCTGTTGTAGCGGTTAGGATAACCGTATCGACATTCGAGGTGGTAAGAGTATCAGCAGGCATAAGTGTAAGGTTGGGCAACCCAAAGGTTGATACGGTAAGGGTTGTTGTATCGTTTGTTTTGTTTATGTCATCCTGAAATTTTGTATAGGCAGCAAGGGTGTAGTCCCCCTGATCGCTTATATCAATTGTACCAGAAAAGGTAAAAGTATAAGTGTCGTTGGTAGTCCACCCGCTGGGTGGTGTAAATGTTTCAGAAAGAACCTCTTGGTTGTTAACGCTAAAGCCTACCGTTACGCTTTGGCTACCATTGAATGGGGTATTCCCGTTGTGCTTAATCGTTACACTTGGGTTAATTGGTAAGGGGTGGAAACAGTCGTCGCCAATATTATTGATGCTTATAGCACTTAAATCCTTGTCGGACTGAATAACTTCAATGGTATCGTGTGCGGAACATCCACGTGAATTCTGCACTTCAACTGCATAAAGTCCAAACTGCACCTCGCCAGCGTTATAGGTTTGGGTTGATTTCCCGTTTGACCAATCCTGAGAACTTGAGGGTATCATTGTTTTCCATTGGTAGGAGCTAAAACCACTGCCTGCATCCAACTTCACCGTATCAACTTGGAGTGTTCCGATATCGGGGCCAAGAGTATATCCGGGCATACCGTAAACTTCAAGGGTGGTTTTCAGAGTGTCGTTGCTGCGGTTAAGCTCATTTGGTAGGTTATTAAATGCCTCCAGCTCATAGATTTTGGCAGTGCCAAAGCTGAAGCTAAATGAGGTTGTGAAGTTTGATGATTGATTCTGGTTCAGAACCGAGGAAATGGTTATGGTATCGGCTAGTTCCTGTCCATCGATATCTACAACGTAAGGGATTTTAAGGTTTTCCGGTAGAGGCTTGTAGCCAAAGTTTTTGAGCGTAAGGGTAAGGTTCGACTGGCCTATTTCACAGGCGTTGGTTGGGGAGTGAAGCGCTGTAAAACCAATATCGTATGGCAACTCGTAAATTTCTACCATATCAATGGCAACCCCCTCGTAGTTATTCGTTTCGTTCGATTTGAAAACAAATCGGAACTTGACGTTACCAGCAGTAATTGCATCGGAAGGAAGCAGCGTTGCTGCTTTTACATAGTCGGGTGTGTTTTTGCTCCATCCCGCAGAATTAAGCGCAGTAACGGTAGGCGTGTCGTACCAGTTTAGGCTGTAGCCCGGATGGGCATCGAGTAGGGTCCAAGTATGCCCCCCGTCGGTGCTGTACTCCAGGTTTAGTCCATCAACACCTTCCTCAATTTGCATTTTGTAGTAAAAGCTAAAAACGGGGTAGTTCAGGGAACTAATATTAAAACAAGGGCTTTCAAGGAACGATGTTTCATTGTTATTATGGGTGTACTTCAGGTTTGTAACCCATGCTTTTTGACCATTGGCTGCACCATTAAGCACGTTGCCTTGTGGAGTTCCCCATGTAATGCTTTTGTTTATGCCATACCCATTCCAGTATGCTGTGGAATTCTCGAACGAGGTGGAATAAGGCGTGTTTACCTGTGGGTAAACGTAAAAGTTTTGCGTAAGGGCATCGTTGCTATTATCTTCGTCGTTTGGGTGGAATGTTTTTATAACAATGCTTTTAGCACCGGGTGTACTAAAATCTGCTTTCTGCGAAAAAGTTAGGGTTGCTTGACCCTCAACGGGTATGGTTGGACTAAATGTTTCGCGCGTAAAAGTCGTTCCCCCGTCGAGTGAGTATCCCACCTCAAAGGGTGTGGATATAGTGGTTCCACCATAATTACGAACTTTAACCTTAATCTCTTCATGGTTCGTTAACCCGCAGTAGGGTTGTGGAGTAAGCATTTGAA
>LUYY01000032.1 GCA_001603415.1 Bacteroidales bacterium Bact_07
TAGAGAAAATTCGTATAAAAAAATAGAGATTAATATGTTTTTTTAACGTTAAATATTGGTTAAATTATTTTACTATTTGAATGCAAATTCATATATTTAAGGTGTAAAAATTTTTTAAAACCCTGTAAATATGACTAAACTAATCACATTTAATGAGCTCAGGAGGGTTAAGGATAGCCTTCCTGATGGTAGCATGCAGATAATTGCGGACAGGTTGAACATCAATGTTGAAACTGTCCGCAATTATTTTGGTGGAACCAACTACAAGGAAGGAGGTGCAGTGGGATTTCACTTAGAGCCGGGCCCCGATGGTGGAATAGTAACCCTCGACGATACCACAATACTCGATATCGCCTACGAAATTATTGCCAAATCAAAAGAACTAGCCTAGAACATTTAGCCTAAAAAACTCGTAAAAGCAGGAAAAATTTTCCTGCTTTTTTATTTACTTTGCATAAACCCTATTAGCCATGGAAGAGCTACTCTCAAAGATTCATAGCATTGAAGCCAAGCATCTATCGAACCTTTACCATCACCTTGAGAGTGTATTCATGAATGTTTCACTGCCCTCGCACGACCTAAACCACCACATAAGGGTATGGTTGCATTGCCGGGGCCTGCTTGTTGAACTCCACAAAGCCGGACTTGAAATACCGGAACAGCTTATTGAGAATGCAATAATTGCATGCTTTTTTCACGATACAGGCTTAACCATAACCCTGGATGAACAGCACGGGCACCAAGGTGCCGAACTTTGCAAACAGTTCATCAGTTACATTGACGATTTACCCGAAACCGAAAAAAAGTCGATTTTAAAAGCAGTTGAACTACACGATGACAAATCGGTAAAACAGCAGCCGGTAACCAAACCGGATGACATGCTCAATTTGGCATTGCTCGTTTCAACCGCCGATGATCTTGATGCCCTTGGCTATATTGGTGTTTTTCGCTATACTGAGATTTACCTAAAACGAGGAATTACTATCGACCAGCTTCCGCGAAAGGTAATGATTAACCTGCGCAATAGGTTTATAAGTTTTACCAATGCTTACTCCTCGTTGCACCGCTATTCCGACAGGCAAAGGCAGCGTTATAGGGAAACCATGGACTTTTTCACTAAACTCGAAGGTGAAATCTCACAAGGACTTTCAACACACGACAGTGCTTTAGCTGTAGTAAGCCTTTTAGATGAAAAACTTGTAAAACAATCGAACAGCATTGAGCAAACCATCGAATACGCATTGAACACGCTAACCGCAAGCTACCCGCTAACCTTTTTCAAAAGGTTACAATCGGAACTTGAAGTAACGTCAGCCATTCTTATTTAAAATTAGGGGAATCGGGACATCACTAAATGCCGCAGGGCTTCTACTTAATAAAGAAATCGAGCATTAACCTGTCGTTCAGATAGGCCTGTAACCTATCGCCAACCTTAACGGGCCCCACCCCACTTGGCGTTCCAGTAAACATAAGGTCTCCGGTTCTAAAGGTTATGAAACGCGACACATACGAAATAAGCTCATCGTAGCTAAAAATCATATCGGCGGTGTTGCCTTGCTGAACAACCTCGCCGTTAATCTCAAGCCTAAAACTCAAGTCATCCAAAGGGCCTAACTCCTCCTTTGGAATAAACGGCCCAACTGGAGCGGAGTAATCAAAAGCCTTGGAAATTTCCCAGGGTAATCCCTTAGCCTTACACTCCCGTTGTAGGTCGCGAGCAGTAAAATCGATACCAAGTGTTAGGGCATCGTAGTAACGATGCGCAAATTTTTGCTTAATACTCCTTCCCAGCCTGTTAATTCGCAATACCACCTCAAGTTCGTATTGTAAATCGCTTGTAAAATCAGGATAAAAGAAAGGTTGATTATTCCGTAGTAAGCAGTTATCGGGTTTAATAAAGAATACCGGCAGTTCGGGCACATCGGCATTCATCTCCATAGCATGCTCCTTGTAGTTCCTACCTATGCAAA
>LUYY01000257.1 GCA_001603415.1 Bacteroidales bacterium Bact_07
GATTTGGGATATGTGGATTTAAACATGTTCGATTTATTGAGTGAAAGCATTAACGAAGTAAGTTTTTTGTTAAACTCGTATAGTTCAACAATTGCCAAAAATGATAATAAATCTTCCTCTAACTTCCTCTAACTTCCTCAAATTCATTTCATTTCAAACAATAATAATAGTGGTAAATAATCAAACGATAAAAATATGCTAACAATCAAAGACTTACACGCTAAGATTAACGATAAAGAAATTCTGAAAGGTATCAACCTGGAGGTAAAAGCTGGCGAGGTTCACGCTATAATGGGGCCAAACGGCTCAGGGAAAAGCACCCTGGCATCGGTACTTACCGGTCGCGAGCTGGTTGAGGTAACACACGGTTCGGTAACCTTCAACGGAAAGGATTTGCTGGAGATGGCGCCTGAAATTCGCGCTCGCGAGGGTATCTTTCTGAGCTTCCAGTATCCGGTTGAGATACCCGGCGTGAGCATGGTTAACTTTATGAAGGCCGCCGTGAACGAGCATCGCAAGTATCGCGGATTGGAGCCCCTTTCGGCTTCCGATTTCCTGAAAATGATGCGCGAGCGCAAGGAGCTGGTCGAAATTGATTCGGCCCTCACCAACCGTTCGGTGAACGAGGGCTTTTCCGGTGGCGAAAAGAAGAAAAATGAAATATTCCAGATGGCCATGCTTGAACCAAAGCTGGCTATTCTCGACGAAACCGACTCGGGGCTCGATATCGACGCACTTCGCGTGGTGGCTAACGGGGTCAACAAGCTTAAACGTCCCGATAATGCCGTTATAGTAATTACCCATTACCAGCGTTTGCTCGATTACATTGTCCCCGACTACGTGCATATCCTTTACAATGGCCGCATTGTTAAAAGCGCTGGCAAAGAACTTGCCCTTGAACTGGAAGAAAAGGGATACGATTGGATTAAAAATGGCGACAACGCCTAAATTACCCTGGTGGTAAAACTGTAACGATATGTCCGATAAAACGATAGCTACACCCATACGTGAGGAGCTGATTAACCTGTATCAGAGCAATCTCGATTTAATAACCCGAGGGAGTGCCGACTTACTTAATCAGCACAGGGAAGATGCCTTAAAGCACTTTAAGTTGCTTGGCATCCCATCGCAAAAAAACGAGAAGTATAAATACTGTAAGATTGAACCGCTTTTCGGCTTTGAATACCAAAAGGTTTTTGCACCTAAACGCATTGCGTTTAATGTAGATGATATTTTTCGATGCGATATTCCCGAACTCGATACCCATCTGGCATTAGTGCTTAACGGATTCTATCTGCCTAAAGGCGAAAAGCTAACCACCTTGCCCAATGGCGTTATTTATGGAAGTTTAGCCGAGGCGGCGGTCAGGTTACCCGACTTGGTTAAGGGTCGATATAACTCACTTGCCGAAAACCAATCCGATGGTCTTGTGGCTCTGAACACCGCATTTGCTCAGGATGGTGTTTTTGTATATATACCCCGTAACGTTATTGAGAGTAAGCCCATTCAGATTATCAACCTGCTCATGTCCGATACCAACCAGATGGTTCAGTATCGTAACCTGATTGTGGTTGATGAGGGAGCTCAGGCCAATGTGCTTGTTTGCGACCATACCCTTTCGCCCAAGCGATTCCTTTCGAATGTGGTAACCGAAATTTTTGTGGGCAATAATGCTCAGCTCGAGTTTGTCAAAATGCAGAATGAGCACAACGATTCTGCTCAGTTAACCCATACCTACGCCCATCAGCAGGCCGATTCGCGTTTGGTTACCAACGTACTTTCGCTTCACGGTGGTTTTATCCGCAATAACCTTTCGGTTACCCTTGCCGGTGAGGGCGCCGATGCCCAACTCTACGGTCTTTACCTTACTGACCGCACTCAGCACACCGATAACTTTACCTTTATCGATCATGCAGTGCCAAACTGCACCAGCAATGAGCTCTACAAGGGAATCCTTGATGATCAGGCTACTGGAGCCTTTAACGGTAAAATCATGGTTAGGCGCGATGCCCAAAAAACCCAGGCCTACCAGTCGAACAACAACTTGCTGCTAACTGCCGATGCACGTATGAGCACTAAACCTCAGCTTGAGATTTATGCCGATGATGTTAAGTGCTCGCATGGTGCCACCGTTGGACAGCTCGATAATGAAGCCCTTTTCTACATGCGTGCCCGCGGCATAGGCGAACGCGAGGCTAAGCTGCTGCTTATGTTCGGATTTGCCCACGATGTAGTTAAACGCATATCAATCGACACGCTAAGGGAACGCATCGATGATATGGTAAACAAACGCCTTCGCGGCGAGCTATCGCGCTGCCACAACTGCCCAATGCATTGCTGTTAGGGAGGGACTGAAGGGGGTGAAGGGGGAAGTTCGTTGGTAGTTGATAGTTGATAGTTTGATGAAGGTTTAGGGGGAAAAAAACAACTAAAGATATGGATTATCAGGAACTTGAGGTATGGAAGGAAACCAAGGATTTGGTAAAATTAGTTTATAGTTTTTCTAATAAACTCCCTGCTAATGAACAGTTTGGTTCAATACTTCAGATTCGCCGTGCCGCAATATCTATCCCTTCAAACATTGCTGAGGGTATAGGACGATTGCATACAAATGAAACCATTCAGTTTCTTCATATCTCCAGAGGATCTCTTTATGAGCTTGAGACACAGATTTTGATTTCAAATGAACTTTTCAATTTAAATGGCGAGGAGTTCAATTTGATTCTAGAGAAAATTAAAACCTGCAAGAGAATTTTAAACGGTTTCATAAACTACTATAAAACCCTAGATGCATAAAAAAAACTAACCCTATGGATATTGATA
>LUYY01000258.1 GCA_001603415.1 Bacteroidales bacterium Bact_07
CTCCTTATGTTCTTTCCCTTTACTAATTCATTGTATATCAACTTTATGAAAAAAATTGCTAATATGAGTGATGGCTAATTGACGAAAATGCCTATAGCCTTCTCCAATCCATTATAGTGAGTGAATCACTTGATAATTTGCAATATTTCCGATATCAGATTAAAGTTTGCATCCCCTGTCGCTTGTTCCCAAGGTGTGGTATCTTTAACCGTGTATCGTTCCGTTAAAAGACTCGTTGCCAGTTGTGTATTTCCTTTATAAATTGCTGTAGCCCATTGGCCTATTTTTGAATCAGACTGATTGTCTAACCACTTGTCAGCAACTAAATCCGCTTGTTGCATATTGCCCAATTTTTTCATGGCGATTGCGACTAGCAATTCATTCGAAACGGATTTTCTACCGAAAATACCCTTTTCGGTTATTTTACGGTAATAAGAAGCGGCTTCTGCCTCTTTTCCCTGTTTTTCGAGAATAATAGCCATCAGAAAATCTTCGAGCCGCTCATCAATATCCGCATCATACGGCTTACCTACTCCCAGATTTTCAATCCATTTTTTAGAATCTTCTACAGAGCGAATGGCTTGTGCATATCTTTTCCGCTTTAGTTGGTCGGCCGCCTGATAAAGATGGGATTCTCGGTAGATAGCCCTCCCTTCATAAGCTCCTTCATTCGGCAATACATTCGTCCGCTTTAACAGAGCGATACTTTCATTATATTTACCGTTCAATTGCAACGCCTTGGCATATTTCAACCCGATCATGTAATTATTCGGGAACCTGTCAGCATAGCTTTTAGCAAGCTGCATTGCTAAAGCAAATTCGTTTGTCCGAAGATAGTGGTTGATAAGAGAAAATCCTACCCGCCATGTCGGATCGATTTTTTCGGCCTTCAGCAAATCGGACAATCCATCTTTTCCATTTTTCAATAGGGCACGGCTCTGATAGTAAGGGGCAAAAGGTACATCGTCGTATTTATCCAGCAATACCAAAGCCGTCGGTTTATCGCCTAGATGCCACAGAAGAATCGCCGTGTAATAATCCGTTTTCCAAGAGTTAGAGGCTGCTTTCGCGTAATGAAGTGCTTTGAGTGTTGCCGGGCGGAAAGGGAATACACCTTCGGGAGAAGCGGATATCGCCATATTCAGCAATTTCTTTCCTTCCTCCTCCTTGCCCATCAGGTGGTTTATGTAGGCACTCCAGTAGAGCGCGATGGGGTTGCTTTTCGCGAACAACAATAATTGCAATGCCTCATCCCACAAACCGGCTGAATAATACCATAGCGCTATTTCGATATAAGTTTCCCAGGGAAGTTCACTGCGGACCAATCTGCGAAAACTATCCATATCGCCCGACATCAGCGCTAATTCGAAACGAACAGGGTGATTTAACGGCATCTCTTCCAGTATTTTCGTTCCAAAATCCTTAACTTCAGCCTGCAGGCCGGAATAACGCAGTCCAATCAACCGAGCTAAGAGGGCATCGGGATTGCGGGGATTTGTTTCCAACGCCAGAGAGGCATAATGGAGGGATTTTTTCCAGTCTTTCTCTTTCAGGAAGCATTTGGCCAGCATACCGTAAGCCGCGCTGCGATAAGC
>LUYY01000259.1:0-5327 GCA_001603415.1 Bacteroidales bacterium Bact_07
CCAGAGAACACCCGTTTTCCAATCAGGAAGACGGGTGTCCTTGTATGGTGCTACTTTCTACTTACATGATTTACGAATGAATACAGTAGGTTCATGATTTTTGAAATAGTTCGTGTATACTGCGAATACAAGAGTCTTCTCAGAGACAGACATTAAAAATCCCTTTGATTTCCTATTTCTGATAAGGCTTTCATGCATTGCAGTAAAGCCTGACTGCTTTGCCATAAGCTCAATAATGCAGGCAGAGCCATTGTCATGAAACAACAACTCTGCATTGATGCGTTTTGTTACTTATAGATCCTTGAATAAAGGTCGTTCCATTTTGCAAGAAGCTCATCCTTCTTTTCCGTAAGTTCTGATACAGGCCTCTCAATCCACTTGATATCCTTTGTCTTTCCAAGCTGGAAAGTCTCTGGCTCTGTTACAAGAGAGTTTGTGAAACGAACACCGCCATATACAGCATACATCTGTTCGGTACCTTCTTTGGAGCTCATTGCTTCAACAAAGGCTTTTGCAGCGTCAGGATGCTTGCAATTTTCAATAATTGCAAAACATGAATCCTTTCCGGATGTTCCATTTGAAGGATATCTCATTTCATAGCCAGGCGCTCCAAGCATGGTAACGGCACCATTATCATAGGTAAGGCCAACAACATACTCTCCGTTTGCTACATCCTTAAAGCACTTTGAAGAAGAGGAACCTACAACCATTCCATTTCTCATCAGACCTTCAATAAGTTTCCATGATTCTTGAGTATCAACACCATAGACTGAGAAAATATTGCACAGATTATTCCATGCAGCTGATGAACTATTAGGATCAGAGAAGATTATCTTTCCTTTGAGTGCAGGATTAAGTAGATCTTCATATGAGCGAATATTTAGGCCAAGTTGTTTCTCAAGTTTTGCATTCACGGCAAAACATACTGTGGACATACCATAAACACTGTAGAAACCATTTGTCATAGGAGAAATCTGCTCATCGTTGTGAGAGGAAGTATACTTCATAAAATATGACTCATACTTTGTACCATCCGTCGTGGACAGACCACCAAGCATGATATCTGCTACAGGATCATCCTTCTCTGCCTGCAGTCTCGCAAAAAGCTCGCCAAAACTTCCATTAACAATTTCAATCTTCACATCTGGATAGAGTGTCTGAAAGGGCAAGAGCATCGCAGAAAGTTCTGATTCTGTGTTTGAGCTGTAAATAACGAGAGAGTCACCAATACCCGTATCCACCGTTCCCTTTTCCTTCTGTCCGGTTGCAAAGACAAATCCCAAACTCATAAGCACAACCAGAAGCGTTACTACCAATTTCTTCATATATTTCTCCTTTTTAGGTCATTGACCTTCAATTTTAAAAACCTTCTTTTACAGTGAAAAACCAACCCAATGAAAAAGGATTTTTTTCACTTATAGTCTGATATCTTCGGACTTTGTAACCTTCAAATAGATGAGTAATGAAATAATTGTCATCACGGTGAGTATTGCAGCAAATGCAGCAGCCATTCCCTCATTACCTCGGGTAATCGCTACATAAGCAGAAATAGTCATAGTTATACTCTTGTTGTTGTAGAGGATGATTGCACTGGAAACCTCTGTAAGAATTGCTACCCAACTGAGAATTGCACCTGACATAATTCCATTACCCATCATTGGGACCGTAATCCTTGTCAATGTTTTCATTTTTGAAGCGCCTAAACTCAGTGCCGCCTCTTCGATACTTATTGGAATCTGCGACAGGGTTGCCGTTGCTGAGCGTATTGTATAGGGAAGCCTTCTAATAATTACAGCCAAAAGCATGATTGTGAATGTACCGGTCAATTTAAATGGTCTACGCCCAAAAGCTGTTAGCAGAGCAATACCAATTACGACTCCAGGCATGATGTAAGGAATCATAGCGAAGGTATCTATCGTATCATTCAAGATATTTTTCCTTCTTACCGTCAGATAAGCAATGAGAATTGCTATTACAATAATGAACAACAATGCAAGAACACCCATCATTACGGTATTGTTTATTGATCTTACCAAGAGCCTATTCAATGCTGCCTTATAACTTCCAAGAGAGAAACCTTCGACAAACAAAGTTCCCGATTGATTAGTCTTTCTGAATGAAAGATAGATGATAAATAGCTGAGGTAGAAATGCAATAAAGACGACGGCATAGCAATACATATGTATGAAAAATCCACCAATACCCTTCGCCTCTTTCTTCTCTACTGGATGGAGAGAGTTCATCGAGTAGCTGTATTTTCTACTAGCCCACTTCTGAGCGAAGAAGACCAATGCTGTAACAATGATAGCAATCACCGATATCGCAGAAGCAAAACCGTAATCTGCACCATTTTCATTTACAAACTCACGGTAAATTAAAACAGGGAAGGTCATGTATCCCTCACCAATAACAACTGGAGTACCGAAATCCGCGAAAGCTCTCATAAAAACAAGCAAGGATGCGGCTAAAACAGTTGGCATTACCAAACTAAGGACAACAGAAAACAACCTTCGGACTCCCGTGCAGCCCATATTAGCGGATGCTTCCATGAGTGAATTATCAATGTTTTTAAAAGCTCCGTTCATATAGATAAATACCAACGGGAAGAACTTAAGGGTTTGAACGAGCAGAATTCCCCCAAATCCATAGATATTTGTTATGTTTATCCCAAGATTATCCCTGAAAAAGGTGGTGATCACACCGCTTCTACCAAGAAGGAGAATCCATGAATACGCACCAAGGAAAGGTGCACTCATACAACACAGAATGCTTATTGTGAAAATCAGCTTTGACAGTTTGAGCTTGTAGAATGAGTAGAAATACGACATTGGAATTCCAACCAGCAAGGAAAAGAGAGTAACAGCCAAGGTAACTTTTACGCTGTTGGAAATTGTATTTGTGTAATATTTCTGACTAAAGAACTTCACAAACTGCTTGAATGTGAATCCTCCGTCCTTATCATAGACCGCTTGTCTCATAACACCAAACAGTGGATATATTAAAAAGAAGGTGAACAACAAAAACAAACTCACCGATACTAGTGTCCAGACTTCAAATTTCCTTTTCTGCAAACTCATTATCAGCCCTCAACCACGATATCGTTTATGACTCCACAAAGGATGTTCTTCTCACCATTCTCAGTAAAAACATTCACCTTCTCCGTGTTTATTGTGAGTTTGATTTTTGTTCCAGGTTGGATGATTGAATCAATTGAAGACTCTTGAATAATCTCAACATCCTCTCCGGTTGCAAGCCTTACAAAGTAATGCGTATTAAGTCCAAGAAACACACAATCCTTTACTATAGCATCAATGCCTTCCGAGCCGGAGGCAGTAAATTGGAATTCTTCAGGCCTGATGGACAGTATCACATCATGCTTCTTATGAAACTCCTGGAGAACACCAGTAATTTGTGTTGTAAAGCCACTTTGAGTTTTAATGTAGGTTTTTCCGCCATCTATAATAAGATTTCCCTTCAGGATATTGGTCCTTCCAATAAAGGTGGCCACAAAAAGATTTGCCGGTCTCTGGTAGATATTCTTTGGGGTTCCAATATGTTGAATCACCCCTTCGTTCATCACTGCAATCCTATCAGAAACTGCCATTGCCTCCTCTTGGTCATGGGTGACATACACGGTTGTAATTCCAACTGTATTTTGGATTTCCTTGATTACGGTTCTCATCTCAACTCTAAGTTTTGCATCAAGGTTGGAAAGCGGTTCATCCATAAGAAGAACATCAGGAGTAATTGCCAATGCCCTTGCCAGCGCAACTCTTTGCTGTTGTCCACCTGAAAGTTTGTCAGGAAGTCTGTCTGCATATTCATCAACATGAATGAGTTTCATGAATTTCTCTGCAGTTGTCCTGATTTCCTCTTTCGATAGTTTTCGGTTTTTAAGCCCAAACTCCACATTCTTCCTTACTGTGAGATTTGGAAAGATTGCATAGTTCTGAAATACCATACCAATATTTCTCTTGGCAGGATCCATGTCATTTATTCTTATGTCGTTGAAATAGAAGTCTCCGCCTTCAATGGAGTTGAATCCTGCAATCATTCTCAATAGAGTTGTCTTACCACAACCTGAAGGGCCTAGCAATGTAAAGAACTCACCTTCTTTCACATATAGATTCAAACCAGGAATGATTATATTTTCTCCATACTTTTTTACAGCATGCTCAATATTAATACTTTTTCTCATACTTTCCCTCAGTACTGTGCTGATATCATTTGTAACATCGAGAACATCTAATTGTCAAATATTAAAAAAAGTTTCAACATTTGTTATGGTTTTTTGTTCAAAAAGTAATCAAACTACACATTTTCAACTTGAAGCACCTCTACTCCAAGTCGCTCAAATTCATCTAGATATTCCTGAGGTATTCCAGTATCAGTTATAATTACATCGATTTCGGATAGACCGCCAACCACAGCAATCTTAGCCTTGCCAAACTTTGAACTATCTGCAAGGAGAACAACCTTTTTTGACTGTTTGATGATTCTCCTGCAAAGAGAAGCTGTTGGATAATAGAAATTTGTCAGACCATGTTCGATTGATACTCCCGCAGCACCAATGAAAGCAATATCAGCACAATACATACTGATCGAACTCTCCGTCTCACTTCCCAGAAATGCGTGGTTTTCCCTATAGAGTTCTCCACCCAAGGAATATACCCGTATATCGGAATATGCATCGAGTTCATTGATAACCGGGATGGAGCAGGTTATGACAGAAAGACCTTTCATTTCGTCAAGATGCTTTGAAACTTGCAAAACGGTTGAACCAAGATCCAGTATTATTGTATCTCCATCTTTGATCAACTCTACGGCCTTTCTCGCAATCAATTCCTTTACCGTACTATTGAAAGCAGCCCTTGGGAAGTACGGTTTATTGAGTTCTTCCTCATTTAGGACAGCACCGCCATACACCCTTTTTATATAGTGCTGTTTTTCCAGTTCGTCCAAATCCCTTCTGATTGTCATTACAGAAACACCAAAAAGAGAAGTCAATTGGGCAATCTGAACGCTCTTGTTGCGGGAAACCAACTCAATAATCTTTCGTTTTCTTTCTGGATGTGTCATAGCAAAGAAGATACCATACTCGTAAGTTTATTTCCAATATCTCTTCAACCAGAAATACATATCTCCTTTTTAAACGAGTTTTTCGATATTAAAACCCCATAATAAAACCCTCCGCCCTGGAGGGTTCCTTGGCTACTCAGGGTTGTTTCCTTCGGTTATTCCCCTTCTTCGCCACCACAACCTCATCGTACCACTGAAGGGAGGACCCGTCAATTTTTTCTTTCTGTCGGGTATGCTTTGTTCTTGAC
>LUYY01000259.1:5371-6599 GCA_001603415.1 Bacteroidales bacterium Bact_07
AAGCAGATTGCCATCGAGGCAAATACGCTTTACCCGTTGCTTCGCCGGCTGGAAAGCCAAGGCCTTCTGCAAAGCAGCTGGGACACCAGCGAAGCCAGACCGAGGAAATTCTACGCATTGAGCGACAAGGGAAGGTCCTTGCTCAGCGACCTCGCCGCCGCGTGGAGGGAGCAGACTTCACAAATCGCCACACTACTTGAGGAGGAATCACATGCATGATCTCATTGTACGATATGTAGAGGAAACAGTACGGCATCTTCCTGTCAAAGAGAGGGAAGACGTAGCGTTGGAACTTGAAGCGAATATTCAGGATATGCTCGCAGGCGATGACTCAACAGGGAAAATCGAAGAAACACTGCTCGCTCTCGGCTCTCCTGCAACCCTTGCAAGGCAGTATCGGGGCAAGGAACGCTATCTCATCGGCCCTGAAACATTCGATTTGTACCTTATGGTCCTTAAGATTGTGAGCCTGGTGGTCGCTCTGGTCACCATGGTCATCACCTTTGTCTCGCTGTTCTTCGCCTCCGAGCCAACCTCCATCGGAGTAATGATATCCAAGGTGCTGGCATCGGTATTCTCTGGCCTTTCAGGAGCATTCCTCTGGGTCACGATCACCTTTGCCATCATGTCCTACTACCAGGTCAATACTGAATTGGAGGAGTGGAACCTCAAAGCCCTGCACTCCCTTGAACAAGCGCCCACTCGGCGCATCAAGAAGAGCGACAGCATCGGTGACATGGTAGGTCTCTCCATTTTCTTCGTGCTCTTGATCGTGTTGTACAGCCGATCGGATCTTATCGCCATCTATCGCAAGGGAGCAGGCCCCATTCCCCTTTTCGTCTCTTCCGCTCTCAAGCCCTATATCATCGGTTGGATGATCACCACAATCCTGACATTCTGCGTTGCGGTAATCAAGTTCGCCAAAAAAGTCTGGAGCACGCAGCTGTTCGTCATCAGTGCAGCGGCAGACCTCTTGGGACTATGCTACTTCATCTTCCTGAGTACCAGATGGCATATCTACAACCCCGACTTCCTGGCCTTCTTTTCCGGCAACATCAATCAATGGCAGATCATCGTCAAGGCTGCATGCGTCGTGCTGTTGATCCTCACCCTGATCAGCCTCGGCGATGATGCCTATACCGTCTTCAGGCGAACGAGACCGAACGAATCTGGGAAAGCACCTGTTCGGTGATCTGACGAGACTCCTGGATGAATGGATTGTCATCCA
>LUYY01000260.1 GCA_001603415.1 Bacteroidales bacterium Bact_07
GTTAACCATTAAATTTCAATAGCTATGAAGGTCAAAAATCTAATCTTACTGGTGCTGACAACCATGTCGGTAAACTTAGCGGCTCAGGATTTTACTAAGCTATCAGCAGCATTCGCTGAAAGCTATGCTAAGGAAAAGGAAGGCAAGTATGCCGATGCTACAAAACCCTTAAAGGCCATGTACGATGAAAAATCATACGAGGTTAATTTAAGGTTGGGATGGTTAACATACCTGCAAGGTCAATTTAGCGAATCGATAGGCTACTACTCTAAAGCTGTAGAACTTATGCCCTATGCCATTGAACCCCGGTTGGGAATTGTACTACCCGCATCAGCAATGGGTAATTGGGGTTCTGTAGTTGAGCAGTATAACAAGATACTTTCCATTGACCCCAATAATACTCTTGTACTTTACCGTATGGGTATGATTAGCTATGAGAATAAGGATTATCAAAAAGCCTATACCTATTTTCAAAAGGTTGTAAATCTTTATCCGTTTGACTATTACAGCGTGTTAATGCTGGGTTGGACAAATTACCAGTTAGGCAAAACAAAGGAGGCAAAGATTCTTTTCCAAAAGGCTTTGCTTTACGATCCTACAAGTGCAAGTGCTAAGGAGGGATTAAGTCTAATCAAATAATTTCGTCTGACAAGAGCCTTACCTTTTCATAGCCCGGTCCATCTCGCGCCGGGCATCTTTGTGTTTAAGATCCTCTCGCTTATCGTGAAGCTGCTTGCCGCGGGCAAGTGCAATTTCTACTTTGGCAAGTCCACGTTGGTTGATGAATAGTTTCAGGGCAATAATGGTTAACCCTTTCTCCTCGGATCGACGTTTTAGCTTTATAAGCTCTTTACGGGTTAACAGTAACTTGCGTTCCTGCTTGGGGTCGTGGTTATTGTAGGTACCCCAGGCATACTCTGCAATATGCAGGCCTTTTATCCATAATTCATCACCAATAAAGTGGCAGTATGAGTCCACAAAGCTGGCCTTACCCATCCTTATCGATTTTATTTCGGTCCCCTTTAAAACAATCCCTGCCGTGTAGGTCTCTATGATTTCGAATTGAAAAGTGGCCTTCTTGTTTTTAATTACTATGTTATTCTTGGTTTCCATTTCTGTCGGTCAATTTGAACTGTTTGCGCGCAACACTCACTATACGGTAAAGGTAAAATATCAATATGATACTCAGAAGTACGACAAGCAAAAAGTTTTTAGCTGTCAATAGGGATTCACTAAAAAAGTTTGTAGCAATCAGTACAGCTGCCGTTCCCGAAATCGCAAGAAGTAAGCCAAACCAAACCAAACGGTTTAGTTCGTTCAGCCTGTTATTGCGTGCGGGGTGGCGTAACTTTACCATAGTCGATTTACTATCAGGTTTGCAAATTTAGCTAATTTTACTTGCTAAACCATTCTGTTGATGTTGGAGAGTAAGTACGATTTGATAGCAATTGTTGGGCCTACTGCAAGTGGGAAAACACAACTTGCTGCACATTTGGCTGCACGCCTTGACGGCGAGGTGATAAGTGCCGATTCCCGCCAGGTTTACAGGGGTATGACCATAGGAACCGGTAAGGATCTGGACGATTATGTTGTTGATGGACAAGTTATTCCTTACCATTTAATCGATATAGTGGATGCCGGGTATAAGTTCAATGTTTTTGAGTACCAGCAGCATTTTATTGATGCATACAACGATATAAAAAAGCGTAAACGTTTGCCAATACTCTGCGGTGGCAGTGGTTTATACATCGATGCGGTACTGCGAGGGTACAAGTTACTGCCTGTTCCCGAAAACCCTGAACTCAGGCGAAAACTGGAAACCAAAACCGACAATGAATTGGCTGCCATTCTGGCATCGTACAAAAAGCTGCACAACACCACCGATTTGGATACCCGCAAAAGAACTATCAGGGCTATTGAAATCGAGGAGTATTACCGCCATCAACCTGTCGATCCCAAACCATTCCCGCAGATTAAAAGCATAGTTTTTGGTGTGAAACATCAGCGTGCTGCAGAAATGAAACGTATCCGTGAGCGGCTTGCGCTCCGCTTGAACTCAGGTATGATTGATGAGGTTAAAGCCTTACTGGGCTCCGGTTTATCGGCCGACGATCTTATTTACTACGGACTTGAATACAAGTATATTACCGAGTATCTATTAGGAAAATACGCTTACGACGAAATGTTCGAAAACCTTTACATTGCCATTAGGCAGTTTGCTAAAAGGCAGATGACCTGGTTCCGGGGAATGGAGCGCAAGGGGTACAATATTAACTGGATTCCTGGTGAACTAGTTCTTGATGAGAAAATTGCATTGGTAATCGATAAAATCAATGGGTAGCCTTGCTCTCATTCCTTTTGTATATCAGCAAATCGTCGTCGGAGTAAATAATTGCAAAGCACTTACTTTGATTTAAGGTATCGATAGAATTTTTAAAATCGATACTGCTTAATGGCCATGTATTACTTTTTGGTAATATCAGAATATATTCCGCATCTTTAACTATGGGATAGTGATAAATTCTTTGAGATTTAAGATGGGGCGCAAGCCTTGAACTTGCCGATACGGCTTTTGAGCCATCAGCAACTTTAATTGCCCTGTTAATTTTTTTTATGTTGAACTCGGTTTGGTAGTGCTCCTTGCTGTAAAAACGGGTATTAATTCCGTCGTACCATTTCGATACCCTATTTTCCATGGTGTAAATGGTGGCAACCATTGTTACTGCAGTGAGCACAATGGCAAAGGGCAACCTATAATTTGATTTAATTTCCGAAATGGTACTAATAGCTGCTATGCTGAGTATTGGAACAAACTCTATGGAATACTGGTTGTTAATGCCCCAAAAGTTATAGTCGTTTGGTATCAGTTTTTGTAAATAAATGGGAATTAGCATGAAGAGGAAGCGTGGATTTATGGCAAAAAGTAGCCCGCCTGATAGTAGTACCATGATGTGAAATTCGAGTTTTATATAATCGTAAGCCACATCGTTTGTGGTGTTAGTAAAAAGTATTCTTAAGAGATTGGTGGGCGATTTTATCAAGTTCATAGCTGCATGCATTGGAGTGCTACCAAGCCAAAGGTATCGATCAAATTGTAAGTTAGAGTTACTACCTTGTAGTTGAGGCATAATAAACAAAATGATTATTAAAGCCGATAGAATGCAGAAAGATAAAAGGGGTATATCAACCTGAAAAAATTCTTTTCGATTGAAATTGCTAAAAGCAAGCGGGGTAATAATAAAAGCAAACCATACAGACATGGTTTCAATGGTTAAAACTGCCATAACAACAGTAAAAAAGGCTTGCTTGTATTGCTTACGTTCATAAAAAAGGAAAAACCAGGGAACAAGCATTGCTCCTAATACATTGCAATGAAAATCTTAGGTAAGCGCTGAGTATATGCCCCAAATGCTAAAAAAGTGTATAAGAACAATTATAGGGATAATCATATCGTTACCCATGCGGTTTTTGGAGTAGAAATAGGCTCCAACGCCACCAAACAGAACTGCAACGATTTGTACAATTAGTAGTGTGTAATTTCCAAAAATGTAGTAAAGTGGAGTAAAAAGGAATATAATTGGCGAGAAATGTGTTGCAAGGAATGGCATTTCTTGACCAGTTGGACTTAGCGTAAATGTTGGTTTTTGAAATAGTGCAGCATTCCTGATAGCCTGATTAAACATACCCAAATCCAGAGCGTAGGTTCGGAAAAGGTAATGGTTAACCAACGATATGGCGCCGAAAATAACCAGGAATACCGAAAGAATAATGGCAAACCAAACAAAATGTTTTCTGGTTTTATTCATTTCAAAAGTTAACATAGTGTAAATATAGAAAAAACGGGAGCAACCTCAAGGTAACTCCCGTTATTATTATGGGTTATTGGAAATATTTACTTTAACCATTTATCGAGCCATGCAAAGAATTCGCGTTGCCATACAACGGCTTCCTGTGGTTTTGTAACAAAATGGGTGCCGTTGGGGAAGAATAACAGTTTACTTGGTACACCAAGCAATTGTGCCGCACCAAAAGCCTCGAGGCTTTGGGTGTATGGGATGCGGTAATCGTGTTCACCCACAATAATCATAATTGGGGTATCCCAGTTCTTTACAAACTTATGGGGCGAGTTGGCATAGCTGCGCTGAGCAACCTGATTGTTGGTTTCCCATGGTGCACCGCCAAGGTCGAAGGTGGGGAAGAATAGCTCTTCGGTTTGAGGGTAGAACGATTCCAGGTTAAACATGCCGCAGTGGGCTATAAACGCTTTAAAGCGTTTTTGGTGATGCCCAGCAAGATAGAATACAGAGTAACCTCCGTAGCTTGCTCCTACGCAGCCAAGCTTATCGGCGTTTACCCATGGCTCTTTCTTAACATCATCAATGGCACTCAAGTAATCCTTGATGTTTTGGCCGCTGTAATCGCCTGAAATTTGTCGGTTCCACTCCTGACCAAACGATGGAACACCTCGTCGGTTGGGTGCCACCACAACGTAACCATTGGCGGCCATAATCTGGAAGTTCCAGCGGTAGCTCCAGAACTGGCTAACGGTGCTCTGTGGGCCACCCTGGCAATAGAGTAGGGCAGGGTATTTCTTTGTGGAGTCGAAATCGGGAGGAAGAATTACCCATACAAGCATCTTTTTCCCGTCGGTTGTGGTTACCCAGCGCTCACGCACATCGCCCATCTTAATATGGTCGTAGATGTGCTTGTTGGTGTAGGTAAGTTGGGTGGCCTCGCCGGTTTGCTCGTTTATGCGGTAAAGCTCCGTAGCCATACTCATACTCATTCGACTGGCGGTTAAAACGCCATTGGCATACTGGCAGCTGGTATAGTCGTGCTTTCCGGTTGTAAGCTGAGTAATTTTTGCGGTGGCTACGTCAATCTTGTAGAGCTGCTCTGTGCCCTTAATTCCACTTGTAAAGTAGATATTCCGGCTATCGTTATCCCAAACGTAGTATTCCACATTCTGGTCAAAACCTTCGGTAAGGTAGGTTTTCTTATTGTTGTTGGTGTTTAGAATAAATAATCGTTTTTGATCCGATTCGTAAAGTGGGGTGGCCATGCTCCACCAGCTAATGAATACACCGTTGGGCGAGAATCGGGGGAAGCGGTCGTATCCGGGATTGCCATCGGATAGGTTTGTGGTGATTCGGGTTTTAAGATCGTATAGGTAGATATCGGAATTGGTGCTCATGGCGTAATCCTTGCCATACAATTTTTTTGAAGCGTAAACAATTTTATCGCCTTTTGGGCTCCACTGAACCTCTTCCATATCGAAATCGGTAGCCATGGGGGTATCCCACTTTTCACCTTCGTTGATATCAATGGCATTTTCAACGCCATTGTCGGTGTAATCGGCCACAATTAGGTGGCTGAACTTTCCATCTTCCCAGTAATCCCAATGCCTATACATTAGGTTGTCGATAATCCGAACCTTGGCCTTTGGCATATCGGGGTAAATGTCTTCGGCCTGGTCAACCATCTTTACATCTTTGGCATACACCAGTTTTTTACCATCGGGCGAAAAGGCAAAGCCGTTAATATCAAAATCGAAGTTTGTGAGCTGCTTGAGCCCTGTTCCATCGGTTTTAACTTCCCAGATCTGCGACGATCCGCTACGGGTTGATAGGAATCGTAAGGTTTTGTTATCGTCGCACCACTGAACATTGGACTCCGAGCCCTGCTCATCGGTAAGTTTTACAGGCTCTCCACCTTCGGTCGAAATAAGGTAGATGTTAGTAACTCCCTTGTTTTCCTGAAGGTTGTAGTAGGTTGTGGTGTAGGCAAGCATTTTGCCATCGGGCGAAATAACCGAACTCCCTATACGTCCGAATTTCCACATGATCTCAGGGGTGAGTAGTCCTTTATCCTTTTCTTCCTGAGTGAGCGATACATCAATCTTTAAGGGTTCTTTGGTTTGCTTTTCGGTATCGGAACAACCCGAACCTCCAATAATTATTGCCATTGCAGCAAGATACATTGGTTTAACAATTCGTTTCATGGCGCTTTGGGTTAGGTTTAAAATTTTGACCCTAAAGTTAGCATTTGGTTGAATAATAAAGTGTGATTTTTTACAATCGTGCTATGATTTAGTTCTGTTTTTCCCATTTGTGCAGGATTTATTTTAATTTTGTTCAAAATCAAATGTTATGCGAAGATTATTCCTTTTACTTATAGTTTTTTCGGCATTAGTGGCTTGCCATAGCGGCTCAAAGCCCAATACTAGTGCAATTAAGTATAGCGAGATTGAACGCGATATTATGGCTCTTTCGGCCGATAGCATGATGGGGCGTGCCCCTTTTACCATTGGAGAGGCTAGGGCTACTGCTTACATCAAAAACCGAATGCAGGAAATTGGGCTCAATCCAGCTTTTGGGAATTCATTTTTTCAGGATGTTCCCATGGTTTCCATTACCACCCATCTGCCAAAGTCAGTTGGTGTAAACCTGAAAAAAGGAAGGTTTAGCTTTAAAGTTGATGATGATATCTGTTTGTGGAGCCCTACCACTCGCGAGAAAGTAGAAATAGCTAATGCGCCCATGTTATTTCTGGGTTTTGGAATCAATGCCCCCGAATATAGTTGGAACGACTTCAGGGATACAGATGTAAAGGGAAAAATACTTGTGGTTTTGGTCAACGACCCCGGTTACTACCTGCTCGACTCATCGCTTTTTACCGGCTATGCCATGACCTATTACGGCCGTTGGCGTTACAAGTTTGAGGAAGCCGAAAGGCAGGGAGCACTTGGCTGCATAATCGTTCATGAAGATGCCCCAGCCGGTTACCCTTGGGCTGTTGCGGGCAGTAAGAGTAATAGCCCAATACTTTATATCGATAGTAAGGCTCTCGATAATCCGGCATGCTTACTAAATGGTTGGATAACCCATGATGCCGCTAAGCTGTTTTTTAAAGCTTGCGGTTACGATTACGATGAGCTGAAAAAACAAGCCACCACAAGGGATTTTAAGCCCATCGACCTAAATGCTAAGTTAAGTATCAGCCTAAATAATAGCGTTGAACGTTCCGTTTCTAAAAACGTTGCGGGTTTTATTAAGGGAACCGAAAAACCCGAGGAGTTTATTGTTTACACCGCACACTGGGATCATCTTGGAGTTGGCCGCCCTGTGATTGGCGATTCCATCTACAATGGTGCTTCGGACAATGCTGCCGCTGTTGCATGGATGCTAGCCATTGCAAAAGCCTTTAAGCAGGCCGATGCTAAACCTAAACGCTCGGTTGTTTTCCTTTCGCCCACCGCTGAGGAATCAGGTTTATTTGGCTCCGAGTATTTTGTTCAGCATTGTCCGTTTGATATATCAAAGGCTATTGCCTGCCTGAACTACGATGTAGTACTTTTCATTGGTAAGTTTAAAGATGTAACCGTTACCGGTTATGGGCATTCAAATCTCGATAGTTTGTTACAAGTGGTAGCCCAAGTAAATGGACGCTATATTGCCCTTGACCCTAATCCCGATAATGGCATGTTTTACCGCTCCGATCAGCTTCCTTTCCTTAAGGCAGGGGTTCCCGCAATCTTTGCAAAAGGTTATACCCATCAGGTTGAACTGGGTAAGGCGAAAACCCTGGAGTTAATTAAGAACTACTGGCAAAATGTTTACCATAAACCCTGCGATGAGTATAACCCCCAACGCGATAGGCTGGATGGTTTGGTTGACGATGCAGCCCTATTCTACGAGGTTGGTGACCAGTTGACCAGTAGCAATATATATCCGAAATGGCACAAAACATCGGAGTTTTACAGGTAGTTTGTTGATGTTTCAATATTAGTATTATTTTTATGCCGGGATTCGATGTTTCAAGTCATGGTTTATATTTTTTATTTGCTTAAACAACAGTAATTAAACCTTACACTAGCATGAACTTTAACAGCTTCATTAAATCCTTGAGCGATATCAGCGAGAGGCGGTTGATGTATGCGCTTATTGCGGTCATACTTATTATCGACATGGCAATTCTTGTTCTCAGCAATGGCTATTCCGGCAGTTCATACTCGGTTATGCATTACCAGTTTGCCCGCTGGGCATTCACTAACCCCGAAAATCTTTTGAATTCTTGGGCAAACCCACTATTCACATTGCTTGCTGCGCCTTTTGCCCTGCTTGGTTTTAAGTCGCTGCAACTCATGAACATCATCCTGGGTATACTTTCGGGTTACTTTGCTTATAGGGTGGCTAAAGAGCTGAAAATGAAAGCTCCGCTATTGGCACTGGTAATTTGCAGCTTTACCCCTGTTTTTATGATTACATTCTATGGGGGCACAACCGAGGTTATGTTTGCCTTTGTAGCCATATTAGGTACATTCCTTCTCATAAAGGATAAGTTTCTTGCAGGTGCGCTGGTTATCTCACTGCTACCACTTATTCGGCTCGATGGTTTAATTCTTTTGCCGGTTTACGCCATCTACTTCATTCGCTGGCGTAAGACTAAGTTCCTTCCCCTACTACTTAGCGCAAGTGTATTTTACAGCTTAATTGGAATGCTTTTTGGCAAGGATTTATTCTGGCTTTTTGATGGTGTTAAAATATGGAGCGATAGTATTTTTGGTCATGGCACTTTCTACCAGTTTATTCTGCGTAGCCCTGGTTTTTTTGGTATTCCCAACGAGATATTCTTTGTTACCGGGTTAGTAGCTGGGCTTTGGCTTTACATCCGTGAACGCAAGGAGTATTCACAAGAATTTGTGCTGGTTGTATTGCCTTTTGTTATCTACTTTCTTGCCCACTCCTTTGCCTGGTGGCAGGGAATAGGTAATTCTCAGGGATTATCACGCTACATGGCTGCCATAGTTCCGTTTATGGCCGTAATGGCTACCCGTGGCCTTTACCTGTTTGCCAAGATGTTCTTTATTATTTTTAAGAGCGAAGCGGTTCGTATAGGTGCTCTAATCCTTGGGTTTGCTTCAATCATCCACATCCCGTTTGCCATTCAAAACTACCCGGTTTCGCTTTCATCAACCGACTGGGCTTTATCCGATGCTGCTGAGTATATCAAAGCAAAGGGCTTGGATACTGAAAAGATATACTACACCGACCCCTCAGTATTTTACTTCCTCAACAAAAATCCTAAATGCAACAGCTATATCGAGGTAAAAAATGCTGAACAGTTAAAAACGATGCAAAACAGTGATTTGTTGTTGTTCGATGTTGCTTTTGCTGCCCTTAAGGGCATTAATGTCGATTCGGTTCTATACTCTTCGGGGTTTAAGCTGATTCAGGTATTTAACCCCGAAATACCTACCTATACTTTTGGTAAGCCATACTTTGTTGCATTACTGGAACGCAGCGATGCCGATTCGTTGACCCAATTTGAAAATCAGAAAATTGTTACGGGAGCAAATAAATCGTATGTAACCCTGGTGAAGTACGATTTTGATAGTTCAACCCCTACCGATACAATAACCGTTTCAACCTCAAAGATTAACCGAACAGCATACTTCCGCATACCCAAAAGGAATCGGAAGTACATGGTTAGCGAAATTAAGCTCGATACCATCAACCCTATTCAACCCATTACCTTGAAGGTTTCGTACAGGCAGTTTCGTAAGACCTCCGACGAGAATCTCCGATACTTTGTTGAGGCCGTTTCCAATGAAGGTACTTTATATAAAAGGGTTTTTGAAGTGGGTACTCCGGCTCAAGCCAATCCCGATGAGTGGCACGATATATCGTTTACTCTAATCCTGCATAACATTGAGGTAACCCCTGAGCTTACTATCAGAACGGGATTCTGGAATAAACGTAAAGGCGAGTTCCTAATTGATGATTATAAGGTTGAGGTGGTTGTAAAATAGTTCTCCCAATGTACCTTTGTTTTAAAACGATATAAATTGTTAACATCTTTTTAACCAATAACCATGTGCATTTATGCACATGGTTATTCTTTTATTTGATTTAAACACCTTATTAGTAATAAGTAGGGCAATATAGAATTAAAACCACTTATTTAATAGATTTTTGATACTGTTAAAGTAGATCGCTATTAGTATTCCCAGATAAATAATGACACTGATTATTTTAATAGTGTCAGAATGGGAGTTAGCAAGTATTACTAACAATACCAAAAATAGACCAAAAGCTCTTGTACCTTTCATTTTCTTTGTGCACTTTAAAATAATAAACTATTTGTTTTTAGTTACTCTATAATATTAAATTTTGGCCAATACTAATCATGTGCAAAAAAAAAAAATAATAAAAGA